>NZ_PJBR01000226.1:0-11712 GCF_002863625.1 Pseudoalteromonas sp. MelDa3
AATTTTAGTTACAGTTTGCATATCAATATCGGCACCTGCAACGCCGCTAAACTGCCCATTTTGTAAAATGGGTACTACCGCTGAGATTGTAAGCTCGTTAGTTGTTACATCAATATAGGGAGTTGTAAAAGCGGTATTTGATTTGTTTTCGACTAATTTGTACCAAGGCCGAGAGGTCGCATCAAAATCAGAAGGTAAAACGACAGATTGATCGTTTAATATAAACGTGCCGCTGGATTTACCGATATAGGTATTTTTAAAGCTTCCGGCAAGTTCTGCAGTATTTAATTGTGAAAGGGTGAGTGCTTTAGAATCATTAGCTTTGTGGGTTTTAGCAATTGATATAACAATCGCCAACTTTGCATTTAACCAACTCGCTATATTTTGTGAAACAGATTCTGAGTTTTGTTGTAATACTAGGCTTAACTGCTGCTCTGTTTGCTTGCGCATTGCAATGTAGTTATTAAAAGTAAATAACCCTAGCACCAAAACCAAAATTAAAGAGGCTGCAATAGTCACTTTGGAAGTAAATTTCAACGAGTTAAGCATATACATCCTTTTTATTATTTATCTTTATTATCCATACAGTTTTAGCAAAAATTTAGCAAAATGTCCTAATAAATAAGGCTTGCGACTAGATTATTAGATAAAAATAAGGATAAAGGATTAAAAAACAAAAGGCTGTAGGGGGTAACTGACTAGGGCGTGTTGATCTTTGTGGATTGAACTTTGTTCAATCTTGGGGCGATTAAATCGCGACGCGAGGTTTGTAACCTAGTGGGCTAAGTAAAAACCGAGCAACAAAGAGTTAATCGTCCCTAGAAAGAACCCTTCGGGCAGCGCATGTTTAGTATTTATGCTGCGTTATCGCCTATTTATGGGGAATAACCACACTACATAGGCTCTGCCTTGTCTAAAAACCAAACATACTGCTGTAAATTCACCCACCAATGACCAACATGCCCTGATATTGAGATAAATTATGACTCATATTAATTACTTGTGGAACGTTCCTATTAAATATAGCTTTATAAGTGACTGAATACGTATTCAGTCACTTTTGTATAGTCTGTTATTTCCATTTATTTGCTAAGCGAACAACATTTAATCCGTACCATGCTATAAATACATAACACATCATCGGTACAAAAAAGCTTTGTTGTATATTAACTGTGTCAGCTATAAACCCTTGCAGTAATGGTACAAGTGCCCCCCCTACAATAGCTAAGCATAACCAACCAGAACCCTTACTAGTCAATGATCCTAGTCGCTCGATAGCAACCGAAAATATAGTCGGGAACATAATTGAGTTAAATAAACCAATTGCCAATACTGAATATAAAGCGACGTCACCTTGAGTAAAAATTGTGATAAATAATAGCGCAATAATACTAAATGCATTAAATGCGATAGCCTTAGAAGGCGCTATTTTTTGTAATAAAACAGAGCCAATAAAACGCCCTACCATTGCCCCGCCCCAATAATAACTAATAAGTGCGGCCGCGGTATGCTCTTCAAGCCCTGCTATGTGTGCCTCACCAAAGTAATTTACTAAAAAGCTGCCGATGGCAACTTCCCCGCCTACATAACAAAATATAGCAAGTACACCCATAGTTAAGTGCGGTGCTTGAGTTAATGAACGAGATTCTACTGCAGCGTTATTTTCTTCTTTATGGGCTTCAATTTCTGGAAGCTTTATAAAGGCAAATATAATAGCGATAAGTAATAAGGCGCCAGCAAGCATTAAGTAAGGAACTTTTACAGATTCAGCAGTTGCTGCAGAAGCGGCTAGACTACCTGCGGTACCAAAAAATAATAAACCACCTACATAAGGCCCAACAGTAGTACCAAGCGCATTAAGTGCTTGTGCCAAATTTAAACGAGAAGAAGCTGTTTTTTCAGGCCCAAGAGCAGCAACATAAGGGTTAGCAGAAACCTGAAGTACCGTTACACCAGCGGCAAGTACAAATAAAGCGCCTAAAAATAGCCAATACTCATGTACTACAACAGCAGGGTAAAACAACATACAGCCAATTGAAGCCACAATTAAACCGGTTAAAATCCCTTTTTTGTAACCAAACTGCTTAACTAAAATACCCGCAGGGATAGAAACAATAAAATAAGCACCAAAAAAGCAAAACTGTACTAGCATCGCTTCAAAAAAGCTTAAATCAAATACGCCTTTTAATCGTGGTATTAGTACATCGTTTAAAACAGTAATAAAACCCCATAAAAAAAATAGGGTCGTCATTGCAGTCAGTGGAAACAGGTAATTTTTATTTGGCTGTTCGTTGACCGCGAATGATTGATTTGTATTTATTTCACTCACGTCGTTTTCACTCCATTAACAAGTTGAAAACGATTCTACATGTTTATATATAAATTAGTCAGTGCAACAAAGGAACGTTCCAATTTCATGGTTTGCATTGAGTATTGGTCGTATTGATAATACGGTCTATCTCACCACTATTATGGAACTGATAAAGCCCTTCGTTTATGTCATCTAAGACTAAAAGCCATTTAGGTGTAAGCTTACTAATAGCAAAATATAAAGGATTGTATTGCAAAGAAATGCTTTCTTGCTCAATGGAAGAAAGCAAAGATTGTTTTTCAGGTTTAGTTAAAGAAGAGTAAGTCACTGAGAATTTAAGAACTTGAGGGTCGCCTATAATCAAATCAACACGTTTAGCAACCAGAAGCTGAACAAGTTGTAAATCATCAACAGAGGTAATAACTTCAAACTCAGCATTGTCCATCATAGCATCAAACTCAGGCGTATTTTGATACCCTCGAACAACACCAATCTTTTGCCCTTTAAGCGATTTTAAGTTTCCAGTGAAACGGTCTGAATCGCCTTTCCTTTTTAAAAATGCAATTTCGCCACCTTTAAACGAATTTGATAAACCGAGTAATTCTCGACGTGTTTTACCATTAACATAATCGGAGGGGGCTGTATCTTCTATAAAATATTCAGGCATTAATATATCAGCTTTGCCTAGCTCTACATTTCGTACAGCTCTTGCCCAAGGCAAAAATTCTATATATACGCTGTAGCCCTTACTATTTAATAGAGCTATTGAAAATTGATAAACCCAGCCTTTATTACATAAATTATTACCAATATAAGGAGGCCAATCGAGTGTGGCTAAATGGAGTGTTTGTTTGGGTTTTTTCGCTTCATAGAGCACTCCTGATTTGTGGTAATGTCCAGTTAAAACATGTTGAGTACCATTTTGATAATACTCAACTGATGTTTCAGCAAAACAATTACTACTTGTCAGTAATAATATAAAATAAAACCAGCGCATTTTAGAATCTATTTCTGATTAAGAATATTTATGAGTTTAGTTACAACTAAACCTTTTGCACTAATAAATCTTAATTAGATGCTTTTTCCCATTTCATTTTATTATTTGTATCACGTGAGCTTATAATTGTTGTATCGCTGCTCTCAACGCCGCCTAATTTAGCTAAGCGATCGTACAAAACAACATTACAGGTAGCCGCTAAGTTCATGCAGCCAATAGTTGGAATATATACCACTTCATCACACCACTTTAAAACGTCTTTTGGTACAGAGCCATCTTCGGGGCCAAATACATAAAATGCATTTTCAGGATGCTTAAACTCAGGAAGTGGCGTTGCACCTTCAATAAGCTCAATGACAACAACGGTAGCACCCTCTGGTTTTACCGCTTCTAAACTATCGGTTTCGGTTAAAGGGATACGCTCAAGTGCGTTCTTAGTATCGGTATGAAATTTTTTGGCATTTAAATAACGATTACCGGTAAAAAACACTTGTTTGGCGTCATAACAGCCTGCTGCACGCAATACACCGCCAACATTTGTCGGGCTTTTAGGGTTAATTAAACCAATACTCGCTTTTAACTTATTCATTAATCAGCGTCCTTTGTTGGCCACTCTGCTATGTATAAATCAAAATCATCAAGCTTTACATCACAATCTTTTACTGTTTTGTCTTTTACAGAAATACCTAGCTCATGCATCTTTGTTTTATCGCCACTATTTAATAATGGGTGCCAAGAAGCCAAACCACGACCTTCATGTAAACGACGGTAACTGCAGCTTTGTGGCATAAAAAAGATGTCTTTAAGGTTTTCTTTTGTGAGTTTTACACAAGAAGGAACAAGCGTTTGGCGGTTTTCGTACTCGCTACAACCACAGGTGTTGTTATCAAGATACTGGCATACAATATTAGTAAATATTAATTGTTCACCTTCACGTAACTGATCGGTAGCTGTAAATTCGTCTTCATCTTCGCTATCAATAAACGTATTTAAACAACATTTTCCGCATCCATCACAAATGGCTTCCCATTCGTTTTGACTCATGTCGCTTAAGCTTTTTTTAAGCCAAAATTGTGTATTTGCTAATTGTTGATCAAACATAGTTTACTCGTGCCCCCTAAAGAGCGCGCATTCTACCGTATTGCTGTAAATGGCGCAAAGCCAATACCCTTTCAAAGTACTGGCTTTACGCTACAAATTAGCTTTGAGATTTAACCCAACGCTTAATTTTTTCCTCTAAGATTGGCATTGGCAATGCGCCATCAATTAATATTTGCGTATGGAATGCTTTAATATCAAATTTATTACCGAGTTCTTTTTTAGAAAAATCACGTAATTCTTGAATTTTAAATTGGCCTAACTTGTAAGAAAGCGCTTGTCCTGGCCATGCAATATAGCGCTCAACCTCTGCAATTACATCGCTCTTTGCCATAGATGAATTAGCAAGCATGTAGTCTATACCTTGTTGACGCGTCCACCCTTTTGCATGAAAACCAGTATCAAGCACTAAACGCATTGCGCGTAATTGCTCATCCGATAAACGCCCGTACCACATATAAGGGTCGGTAAATAAGCCTAGCTCTTTGCCTAAGCTTTCTGCGTAAAGCGCCCAACCTTCTGCAAACACAGTGTAACCACCAAATTTACGAAAGTCAGGTAAGCCTTCTATTTCTTGTTGAAGTGCTATTTGAAAGTGATGCCCTGGGGCTGCTTCGTGAATTGATAAAGTTTCAAGTAAAAATTTAGGCTGCGCTTTTAAGTTATAAGCATTGATATAAAAAATACCAGGGCGAGAGCCATCAGGCGCCGGAGATGCGTATGATGCACCAGCTGCAGACTGCGCTCTGTATGCTTCAACAGCTTTTACAACGTAAGGTGCTTTGGGTGCGATGTTAAAAAGCAGAGGCAAACGTGCGTCTATTTTTTTCTTAACGTTTTCATATGCCGCAATTAACTCCTCGGGCGTGTCGTAGTAAAATTCATCTGAATCACGCAAATGATCAAAAAACTCAGGTAGCTCACCTTTAAAACCCACGGTTTCTTTTACTTTTTTCATTTCGCTTAAAATACGCGACACTTCACTTAAACCAATGTCATGAATTTCATCTGCAGATAAGCTAAGCGTCGTGTTTTTCTTAATTTGGTATTCGTACCATGCTTTACCGTTTGGTAAGTCACTATAACCAACGCTTTCTCGGCTATTTGCAATATACTGATTAGCTAGAAAGTCACTCATGCTTTTATAAGCCGGTACTAAGTGCTTCATAATCAATTGACGATACTGCGCTGTAATTTTTTGCTTTTGCTGTGCGCTAAACGAGTCTGGTAATTTTTTAATTGGTTCCCAAAATAGTGAGTCTTCGGCATTTTTAACTACATGAGCTGCAAATTGTGGCTGCAGTTTTTCAGCAAGTGGTTTTGGTAACGTAATACCTAGTTTAATGCCTTGCGCCATTGAACGCTCTACACTGGCTAGCCACTTTACAAAACCTTCGCTGCGCGAGATAAAAGCCGTGTAATCTTCAACGCTATTAAACGGCTGAGCACTTTGACCTGAACCAAAACCTGCAAAGGTGTTATGCGCACCCGCCATTTGGTTAATTGGTAGTAAATAATCAGGAAACTGCATGCCTTCTAATTTAAGTGCAAGGTCGCGCTCTAATATTTCAAAACTTAAAAGCGACTGCCCTGTTAACTGTGCTTTATCTATAAAGTTTAAACGCTGTTGATATTTTTTATAAAAAGCAGCTTTTTTAGCTCTATTTTCTTTTGAAATCTCAGGTGTAAATTGATCGTTAAACTCGTTACGACCATTATACGTTGCGCTGATGGGGCTGTATGTGAGCGATTCATCGTAATACTGCGTAACAAGTACATCGAGCTGTTGCTCTGCCGAAAGCTCTGAAACAATATCTGCCGATGCGTTAACGGTGTTTAACTGCGCACTGGTATTAGTGTGTGTACTAAGCTCAGTATTCATACAGCCACTTAAAGCAAACATAACGCCACTGGCAACTAATGCTAATTTAATTGATTTCATGATAATCCTTTTTAATATCGTTTTTTGATTATGCGCATTAAGCCTTATTTAATAAAGTAATTACGATAGATTGCGTTCATCGTATTAAATTTGCACTTTTATCTGAGCTTGTTACATTTCTATTAATTCAAATATGATTTAAAAGAAAAATAAAATGAAAAAACAACTACTCAGCACCTCTATTGCCTTACTGTGTTTAACTACTTTTAATGCCCATGCCGTTACATACCTATCGGCTAAAGCCATGGTTAATGTGGAAGATGGCAAACTCATTAAATCGCCCTTGATTACTATTGATGGTGGCGTAATTACAAACATTGAACAAAATAAAAAACCAATGCTGACTAAAGATGATAAACATATTCAACTACTTGATTTAACCCTTATGCCAGGTTTAATGGATATGCATGTGCATTTAACAAGCGATCCGACGGTTCCACGCAGTGAACGTTTAGGCCAGTCAGTACCTAGAATGGCGATTAAAGCGGCTCATTTTGCTAAAAGAACCTTAGAAGCCGGATTTACAACTGTACGTAATGTTGGCGCAGAAGGTTACAGCGTTATAGCGGTGCGTGACGGCATAAATGCGGGTGACATAGTTGGCCCCCGTATTTGGGCTGCGGGGCCATCACTCGGAATTACTGGCGGGCACTGTGATAACAACCGATTACCTCCTGAGCTTAAATATACTTCAAGTGGCGTCGCAGACGGTCCATGGGCTGCGCGTATAAAAGTACGCGAAAACATTAAATACGGGGCAAACGCTATTAAGTTTTGCGCCACAGGTGGAGTATTTTCAAAAGGGACTAAAGTAGGTGCACAGCAGTATTCTTTTGAAGAAATGAAAGCCATCGTTGATGAAGCCCATATGCGAGATTTACCTGTTGCAGCTCATGCACACGGTACAAGCGGGATTAAAACAGCCATTAAAGCAGGTGTTGATAGCGTAGAGCACGCCAGCTTTTTAGATGACGAAGCCATAGCCCTTGCCAAAGAGCATGGAACTTGGCTTTCTATGGATATTTATAACACCGAATATACTTTAACTTATGGCGAGCAAAATGGTGTTGACGAAGAAAATCTAAATAAAGAACGCCAAGTATCAAAAAGGCAACGTGATAGCTTTAGCCGTGCTGTAAAAGCGGGTGTGAAAATGGTGTTCGGTACCGATGCAGCAATTTACCCGCACGGAGATAATGCAAAACAGTTTAGCCGCATGGTTGAATTTGGCATGACAGAACTACAAGCCATTCAAGCATCCACTATTAATAGCGCTAAGTTATTAAAAATGGATACTCAGTTAGGACAAATTAAAACCGGATTTGCAGCTGATATAATTGCTGTGAAAGCAAACCCTCTTAAAAACATTAAAACCTTAGAGTCAGTACCCTTCGTAATGAAAGCAGGTGTTGTTTATAAAAACCAATTGTAAATACACGCTATTAAGGCTGAGCTTACTTAGCCTTAATAAACCCCTCACCCATCTCAAATATCCTATTAAAGGTACAACGTACCTTTAATAGGCTTAACTTTGTTTGTTAATTATCCGAACAGTTTTATTTAATCAAATAAAATGAACTTTCTATTCACTTTAAAAACAATAACCATTACCATTCGCGCAAATTCAATAACGCGAATAGTTATCACTCTATGAAAACGTTTAAGTACTCTCTTATTACTCTTGCTTGTTTAAATGCAAATATGGCATTTGCCCAAAATACACAAGTTGATGCTGATATTGAACGCATCAGCGTATACGAAAAACAAAACCGCGTGGTGATGAGCTCAGGTCTTGCTACTAAATCAGACATGTCTTTAATGGAAACACCTGCACCGGTTGTTATTATTGACCGTGAACTTATTGAATCTCAAGGTGTAGATAGCCTACAAGATTTAGTTAGAAACGTAAGTGGTTTAACACAAGCAGGTAATAACTACGGTATTGGTGATAACTTAGTAATTCGTGGTTTAGATGCAAACTACACCTACGATGGTATGTATGGTGGTGCAGGCCTGGGTAATACATTTAACCCAACTCGTTCACTTACAAATGTTGAATCTGTTGAGGTTTTAAAAGGCCCAGCAACAGGTTTATATGGCATTGGTAGTGCAGGTGGCGTAATTAACCTAATTGAGAAAAAGCCAGAGTTTGAAGAAAAACACAAAGTATCGGCTGAGCTTGGCCAGTGGGATAGCTATTCATTATCGTTTGATAGCACTAACGCTATAACAGATGACTTGGCCTATCGTGTAATGGCTAAAACAGCGTCAAGTGACGGCTTTCGCGATTTAAAAGAAGATCGCGACGAAATTTATACCTCGCTTAAATACGTACTAAACGACAGACAAAACATCATGCTTTCGGCAGCCTATATAAAAGATGAAATAGCGGTTGATTCTATTGGCCACCCTATTCGTATTTACAATGCAGAAACTGCAAATGGTTTAAGCGCGGGTGAAGTAACCGGTGCCGATTTAGTAAACGATCCGACAGGAAGCGGCGTACAGTTAAGTGATGCACAACGCGACCAACTTGCTAATTCATTATCTGCATCTGATGGATTAACACCTTATAGCTTTGGCACAAATGGTATTATTTCACCAATGGCTGATGCTAACGAAGGTGAAGAACTGCGTTTTAAATTAACGCATAACTATTACATTACTGACGATTTGTTTTTAAACCAGCAACTACAGTACCGTAACTACACATCAAGTTTTGCGCGCCAAACAGGTGCTTATAACTACGTTTACTCTACTCGTGATGGAATTATTAATAACGACCCTCGTGCTCCATTAGTTGAAGACGGTGTACTTTATCCGTATGCAGCACGCCGCCAAGAATACCGTCAAGTAGAAGCAGATGAAAAATCATGGCAGTACTTTTTAGATTTACGTTATGACTTTATGTTAGGCGACGTAGATAACGAATTACTTGTTAACGCAAACTACGAAGATAGAGATATTCGTTTTAAACAATTCTCAATATGGGATCAAGATTACGTACTCACAAACAATGATGGTGATGTAACGTACCAAGGTTCATTACCGTATATTTACGATATAAGAGAACCAAATTGGCCATCTGGCAGCTTTAATGATTTCGATCCACTTAAAACCAGCGACTACAATAAAAAAGTACAAGCATGGGGCTTAGGCATTCAACATGTTGGTTATCTTACTGAAGAGCTTACAACGCGTATTGGTTTAGCATATAACCGAATTGAGCAAACTTACGAGCACTTTGGTGTAGATGAGCGCTATAGCTCAAGCCGTGCAGAGCCTACACCTGAAGCGAGTACATCAGATTCAGGCTTAACGTATAACCTGGGTGCAACGTACCAGCCATCTGAAGATTTATCTGTATTTGTAAATCATTCAAAAGGTCGAACAGCGTATAGTGTATTAGGCTCAGTTGCGGGTAATGAAGCAGACAGAGAAGATTCTGAATCAATGAGTAACGATTTAGGTTTTAGATTTAAAGCGTTTGATGATCAACTACTAGCTTCTGTTGTTATATTCGAAAGCTCTCGTACTAATTTAGAATACGCAAATCCGCTTTATGACGCTTTAACATCAGGCTCAAATGTACCTGAAAGCTATTATGATGGTAAAGAAGAAACAACAGGTATTGAACTTGATTTAAACGCTTACTTAAATGATAAATGGAAAGTAAACGTAAACGGTATTTATCAAGATGCACGTGACAAAAGTAATCCTAATAGCAGCAGTTATGATACACGCCAAAAAGGTGTGCCTTACGTAACAGCAAGTACGTGGGTAACCTACTACGCGGATATGTTTAACTTACCTGAAGCTGTAAATATAAGTGGTGGTATTACGTTTGTAGATAACAGAAGTACTAATTCAAGTTCGTTCTCGATTCCTGATGGTTACGTACCAAGTTACACGACTTACGATACAGCGGTATCGTATACAACTGATAAATGGCATATGCAGTTAAACTTAAATAATTTGTTTAACAAAAAATATTACTCAAAAGCAATGTTTTTAGGTGGTATGCCAGGCGAAGAGCGTAATGCAAAACTAAGTTTTAGTTACACACTTTAACTAGCTAACCTGAACTCTGGATAATAAATCTATCTCAAGCAGCTATTTTCAGCGCTCACTACGTTGAATTTACTTGCAATAGGCCAGCTATTGACGCGTAAATTCGCCTTGTTTTCACTGAAAATCTCTGGCTAGAGAAAATAAATTTAAACATCACTATAATTCAATACGTTGGTAAATCTCTTAACCAGAGCTCAGGTTAGTTAAATACTTAAAAAGCACGGTATTCTAATTTAGAAGCCGTGCTTTTTTGTGTTTGATCAACGCTTAATCTAAATTAAATAGTAACCACTATGCGACCGTTAATTTCACCTTTGAGCATATCATCAAAAATTTCGTTAATGTCCTCTAAGCGTTTTTCTTCAATAATTGCTTTTACTTTACCTTGAGCGGCAAATTCCAAGCATTCTTGCAAATCTTTACGTGTACCAACAATAGAGCCCACTACTGACACGCCATTAAGCACAGTATCAAAAATAGGAAGCGGCATATCCTCTGGAGGTAATCCCACTAATACACATTTACCACCACGGCGTACACTTTTATAAGCTTGTTCAAACCCAGCTTTAGATACCGCAGTACACACAACGCCATGCGCGCCACCTACTTGTTCAAAAATAGCTTCGCTAGGAACAACTTCTTTAAAATCGAGGGTAATATCTGCGCCTAGCTCTTTAGCAAGCGCGAGTTTTTCTTTACCTGTATCAACAGCTATTACATTAAAACCCATTGCTTTAGCGTACTGTACTGCTAAATGACCAAGCCCGCCTACACCAACAATAGCAACCCACTGCCCAGGTTTAGCACCGGATACTTTTAATGCTTTATAGGTTGTAACACCTGCACAAAATAATGGAGCAGCTTCAGAAAAGCCTAATCCCTCAGGTATTTTTACAACATAATCACCATGCGCTAAACAATATTCTGCATAACTACCATCAATAGAATAGCCAGTATTATGCTGCGATAAACACAGTGTTTCTTTGCCATCTAGGCAAAACTCACAGTGCCCACATGCACTATAGAGCCAAGGAATACCCACTCTATCGCCAACTTCTAAGTGCTTAATGTTGCTTCCAACTTTATCAATAACACCAACTCCTTCATGCCCTGGAACTAATGGCATTTTTGGCTTTACCGGCCAATCACCATGACAGGCATGTAAATCGGTGTGGCAAACGCCACAAGCGGCTATTTTTACTAAAACGTCGTTTATTCCCACCTCAGGAATTGGTAAGTCTGTTATTTCTAATTTACCTTTGTATTGAGTATTAATTGCAGCTTTCATAGTCA
>NZ_PJBR01000227.1:0-11373 GCF_002863625.1 Pseudoalteromonas sp. MelDa3
TAAGCGAATTAGTATTATTCGCCATTTGCACGAAACGTATGGCCAAAAAATAAAGCGTTGCTTAGTAGTCGACTAGTCCCATACCAGTAACCTCTAAATACAGGGTCATCGGTCATGCCTATTACTGTACCTCGCCCGTATGAGTGAGCAATTAAGCCTGCGCCGCCAGCAACTTGCTCAACATTAACGGCATCGGTAAAGCCTGCCAATAATGGATTTTTAGTGTAGGTAAGTATATTTACGAACGGAGCATCGGAAGCTTCTAGCAACCAAGTACTGTTTTTGAATACGGGCAATGTATTGCGATTAAGTGAAAATGTAAGCGGGTGTGTTAAGTCTACATTAGTATTAAAAATGGCACCTGCAATGCGCTGACGCCCTGCTAAATGATCTTTATCACCATAACTTAAACCTGTCGTATTAAATGCACTCGCTACATCTTGTCGTGATAGGTAGCTTGCTTTGAGTAATTGCTGATCTGCTAAAAATTTAGCGCCGCCTTTGTGACCCCAAATAACGCCGCCTTTTCTTACCCAGCTTTTGATAGCCACTTTGTCGGTATCAGATAAGCTATTGTAATTGCCATGAGCAAGCACAATATGGCTGTAGTCACTTAATTCGAGTGAGCTTAAGCGGTTCATTTCAACAATTGTTGGTGCAACACCTACAAAACGATCTAGGTAATACCATACTTCGCCTACTTCGTACTGGCTTGCGCCTAGCCCGCCAATAAGCAGTACTTTTGGAGCACTAACAACCGCCATTGATCGCGACCCTAAATCGGCTCCTTTACTTGTTAAGCCTGATGTAATTGGTTTAATTGCAATACCAAACTCATTTTGTGCTTTATTTAGCAGAGTAATCCAATCTGTATTTGTTTGTAATCCTGCCGGTATAATAATACTTCCAGGTTTAAAATTAATTTCTCCTGATGTTGATTTAGCCGTTAACGCTTTTAGCGCTACACGTGCTTTTATACCTTGCTGTAATAAGCTATTTAACATTTTAGGTGCTAAATAATCATCCCACGAAAAACCAAAAGCATAGCCCTCGGTGAGTGAAGCAAATGATGGGGTTAGTACTTTTTCCCATGCTTTATCAGCAACCTTTAATCCCCAGCTACTTTTCACTTTAGAAAATGGCAGATTAAACGCATGCGCTAATGTCCAGCCTGATACATCGTAAAAAGTATTATCAGTAAAGTTTTTTTGCTCACTAAAAACCGCTTTTACCAAACGGTATTGTGGCTGCGCTAATGGTACAAAGTAGCTATGCCTACTGAAATTCTTACCATCTGCTTTTAATGATTTAGTAAGTGGGTAAGCGTTAATTTGATGCTGCTTTAACAATTCTAAAAAGTGCATAATACGGGTGTTGTCGCTTGCACCTTCAACAACATAACCTTCAAAGCTTTCATCGCTGGCTAAATCAGTAGCTTGATTGTAAAACTTAGCCTGGTAATCAAGTAATGCTTGGCGGTTATCAACTGCTGCCTTAAAGGTAGATAAACTCGTTAACAGTTGATTTTTAATAGTAAAAGGAAAAGTCAGTGTACCGTTTATGGTTTCTTGCACATGTCCGCGAGAGCTGGCTTGCTCAAATAAAATACCGACACCACCATTTACATCAGGATAGGTTGAACCTTTACCGTAATAGAAGTCATCAAAGCTTTCTTCGGTAAAGTACAGTGCGTTGTTTTTATCTAACGTTTTTGCGTGATAGTTAGCAATCGCTTTGGTTAAAGTTACATTTTCATCCGGTGTTATTGGGTGTTTACGGCTTGGAATACCTGGTTGAAAAAAGTAACTGCTATTAGGCCCCATTTCATGAAAATCGGTTAAGACATTTGGTTTCCACTGATGAAATTTGGCAATACGCGCGCGCGATTCAGGATGTTGTAGTAATAACCAGTCACGATTTAAATCAAACCAGTAATGGTTAGTACGGCTACTTGGCCAGTTTTCAACATGCTCACGGGTTTTAGGGTCACTTGATAAGTTCATGCCTCGGTTACTGTTGGCCCAATTAGCAAAACGAGCAAGCCCGTCAGGATTAAGTGAAGGGTCGAGTAAAATAACCGTGTTATTTAATAGCTCATCTATTTCAGTACCTTGTGCAGCAGCTAAGTAATATGCCACCAGCAAAGATGAGTTACTACCTGATGACTCATTACCATGAACACTGTACCCCATCCATACAACGGCAGGATCGTCTTGTGCCTTACCACTGTTATTACTTAAGCGTGCTAAGTGGGCTTGCCGTGTCTGCTCTATGTTTGATAACTTATCAGCAGCAGTAATTGTTAGCATTACTAACGGGCGTTGTTCATGCGTGCGGCCAATCACCTCAAAATTTATACGGTCGCTTTTATCAGCAAGTATTTCCATATAACGTACGAGCTGATCGTGTCTCACGTGCCACTCTCCTACTTCGTAACCGAGTACTTGCTCAGGAGTAGGAATTGAAGGGTCAAATTTTACATCTTGTTCAAAATAATACGAAAGTGGCTTAGCTACACTTGAAAAGCTAAGCAACACCACCATTAATGTTAATACCAAACGCATATAAATCACTCAAAAAATGTTCGTTGTTTGCACGCTACCATTGCTTAAAATAGATGCCAACTTTTTACGCTCAACACTAGCCGCAACACGATGAGCGGAGTATGATACGCAGTATCCGAGTAATTTAGTCAAGTATAGATGGTTTTATGATTTCTATTTCCGAAACAGCGCAAGCGCATTTTGCTAAACTATTAGCAGATCAATCACAACAAACCAATATTCGTGTGTTTGTTGTAAACCCTGGTTCATCACAAGCGGAATGTGGTGTGTCTTATTGTCCAGAAGACGCTGTAGAAGCGAGCGATATTCGCCTAAACTTTAACGGTTTTGATGCCGTTGTAGATGCAGAAAGTGCTCCATTTTTAGAAGAAGCTGAAATCGATTTTGTTACCGACAAAATGGGTACTCAGTTAACGCTAAAAGCACCAAATGCAAAGGCGCGTAAAATAGGTGATGATGCATCGTTAAACGAACGTGTACAGCACATGCTAGAAACCGAAGTAAATCCACAACTTGCTAACCACGGTGGTCAAGTAAGCCTTGTTGAAATTACAGCTGCAGGTATAGCTATACTTCAGTTTGGTGGTGGTTGTAACGGTTGTTCTATGATCGATGTAACGCTAAAAGAAGGCATTGAAAAAGAAATGATAGCTAAGTTTGAAGAAATCACCGGTGTTGCTGATATAACAGAGCACGAAGCGGGCGATCACTCTTACTATTAGGCCTTTTAAATGCTAAAGCAGCTTATCTATCGCTTAGGGAGCAACCCTAAGCTGAGCTTAAAGCGCTTTTTTCGCGGCTTAGCACTGTTTGTGCTAGCCGTGATATTCATATCTATTGGGTATTACACTCACTACAGCTTACAAATAATTGGCGTTATAATTTTACTCCCCGCATTATTTTTTGCCGGTTGGGGCTACTGCGGTATTTTTGCCAATCGTTTTTCACAAGTTTTAAAAGATATGGGCCCTAAACACCACGACCCCGATCTCTGGAAATAAACCATTCATTTATTTAATCTAATAGCTGATTATTTATTTTTAAGTGGTAATATTTAATGATTAATGTAACCCCGCGCATTAACATAAAGCAGCTCATAGCCAGCCATAACCCATTATTTTCCCAGTCTATAAACACCAAAAACACACCAAAAAAACCAACTCCAGCGGAAAGTATCATACTGTTACGCATGTTCTTTGCTCTTGTGAGTCCAACAAAAACACCATCAAACAAAAAGCAGCTCATGGCCAAAATAGGCAATACTATTAGCCATGGCAAATAGTGAGTTGCCTCTTGAATAACCTCTGGCACATTGGTTAAAAGCTTTATTATAGTGCTGCCAAATAATGCAAAAAAAGCGCTATATAACACGCCAAAAAGCATGCCCCAAAATACACTTATTTTAACCCATAGTTCTATATTTTTAACACTTCCTTGGCCTTTAGCTTGTCCTACTTTTGCCTCAGATGCGTAAGCAACGCCATCAAGAGCAAAACTCACCAACATTAGAAAGTTAAGTAAAACAGCATTAGCGGCGAGTGTAGTTTCGCCAATTCGCGCTGCGTAGAATGTCATAAAACTAAAACATAATTGCAGTATCAAAGAGCGAATAAATATATCTCTATTCAAACTCAATAATTCAGCCATTTTGCTAATACTTAGCCAATTCGGTACATTTAGTTCAATACCTTGCTTTTTAGCTAATTTAACCACTAAAAACAGTGCAAATACTAAAGCCGTATAATCAGCAATAAGTGAAGCCCAAGCAGCGCCTGCAACTGCCCAATCTAAATAAACCACAAAATAAATATCGAGCACTATATTAACGATATTAGTGACGAGTAATAAATAAAATGGTCCTCGACCATAATGCACGCCAAGCATCCAACCCAATAACACTAAATTACATAATGCTGCTGGAGCACTAAAAATACGAATGCTGAAATACTGATATGCTTGGGTGAGTACATCGCCATTGGCGGCGGAGAGATAAGCAATAGCGTGCTTTATTAATGGGGATAACACAATTAATAGCAAAGCCACTGCGCTTGCAAGTAATAGGCTTCGTTTAAGTAAAGCGGCAAGTTGGGTTAAATCGTTTTTTCCGTACGCTTGTGCCACGAGTCCTGTGGTGCTCATTCTTAAAAAACCAGCAAGCCAAAATAAAATAGATATAACTGCAGAGCCGAGGGCAATACCCGCTAAGTAATGAGCGCTTCCTAAGTGCCCAATTACAGCAGTATCAACAATTCCTAACAACGGCACTGTGATATTTGATAGTATCATCGGACCCGCTAACAACAGCAAGCTTTTATGGTGTGCCTTATTATGTATAAGAAATTGTTTCATTTAGTATTATTTATCCTCATTAGTATATCTGTGCGGGCTCAAGCAGCCGTTATTTTACAGTATCATCATGTTAGTGAAACCCTACCCGCTGTAACGAGCGTTAGCGCCAATACATTCACTAAACATTTGAGCTATTTAAAAGAGCACAACTTTAACGTTATTCCTCTTAATGACTTAATAAGCGCACTTCAGCAAGGTGAAACCTTACCTGATAAAACTGTCGCCATCACCTTTGATGATGGTTATAACAATAACTATGAACAAGCGGCGCCTATTTTAGAAAAGTTTGGCTACCCGTACACTATCTTTGTAAATCCTAAATTAATAGACGAGGGCATGAGCTACGTAATGGGGTGGGATAAGCTCAAAGAATTATCTAAAAAAGGGGCATTAATAGCCAATCATAGCGGACAACATGATTACTTACACCTTAAGCTTGAAAACGAAACCGATGCACAATGGCAATCACGTATTAAGCAAGATATTCTTAGCTCTCAAAAGCGTATAAAAGAAGAAATAGGCCACGACTATAAATACTTAGCATACCCGTATGGTGAGTTTAATAACGAGCTGCAAGCACTTGTGACAGAGCTTGGTTTTGTGGGTATTGGTCAGCACTCCGGCGCTGTAAATAAAGACTCTAATTTTAGCCGCTTACCGCGTTTTCCTGCATCAGGCTTTTACAGCAAACTAGAAACTCTTATTACTAAGCTTAACTCACGCGCGTTTAATATCACCAATTTAACTTATCAAGATAGCGTTACACAACAAAATCCACCCACGCTCACAATTGAATTTAAAATGGGTGATTTTCATAAAAGCCAATTTGCCTGTTACGTATCAAGCGTAGGCCAAGCAGATTTAAAATGGGTAAATAAAAATACAGTCGAAATAACCTCACCAAAGGTGCTTAATAAAGGGCGTTCTCGTTTTAATTGCACGGCCCCTTCTATTTCAAGCCCTGGTGATTACTTTTGGTTTTCGCAGCCTTGGGTAATTGAAGCGCCTAAACCTTAACTGCCTGATGTAATAGTCGCTGGGTTATTTTATCCAGCGCAACTATCTCGTCCGCTGCATTTAACTCAGCGGCAGCCTTAGGCATACCCCATACCACCGATGAGTACTCATCTTGAGCCAAGGTATACGCACCGTTTTGTTTTAGTGCAAGTAACCCTTTTGCGCCATCACTCCCCATCCCTGTTAGTATGGCTGCAACTACGTTTTTAGCTCCTGTCTCAACTAATGAGTTAAACAGCACATCTACCGCAGGTTTATGTCTGTTGACCGGCTCGCCATCATCAAGCTGGCAATACAAGCTAACACCTCGCTTTTTAATACTTAAATGAAAACCACCTGGTGCTATATAAGCCCAGCCAGTGCTAAGCTTATCGCCATGTTCAGCCTCTTTCACATTTATCGTGCATGTACGATTCATTCGCTCTGCAAATGAGGCGCTAAACACAGGAGGAATATGCTGAGTAATTACAATGGGCGGGCAATTTTGTGGCATTTTAATAAGTACTTCTTTGATAGCCTCAGTACCCCCCGTGGAAGCACCTATCGCAATTACTTTATTAAGTAAAAATTGAGAATGGGTATTAATAGGCTCATTTGTGACGACCGTTTTTTTATAGCTTCTTACTCTTGCTCCAGCAGCTATTCGCACCTTTTGTTGAACAAGTGATGCATATTGACTCAATTGCTCTCCTACGTTGTTAGTAGGCTTAGCTATAAAATCAATAGCCCCTAATTCGAGTGCCTCGAGTGTAATAGGAGAGCCTTTTTGGGTCAGTGTTGAAATCATCACTACTGGCATTGGTCTTAATCGCATTAAGTTTTTTAAAAAACTAATGCCATCCATTTTTGGCATTTCTACGTCGAGCGTTAATACATCAGGATTTAACTTTTTTATCATTTCGCGAGCTTCGTAGGGATCCTCAGCGCTCCCCACTACCGTAATATCTTTAGCTTGCTGTAATATTTCAGTGAGTAAACGCCTAATTAAGGGGGAGTCGTCAATTATTAATACTTTAATCATGCATACTCCTAAAACAGCTCTATATCAGTTACTACTTCTTGCTTTTTAAGGTTTTGTAAGTAACGGACTTCGCGTTTTTCAATCGTATTATTATGTAGGTTTTTAAGTTTTTTCATATGAACTTTACCGGTGTTCGGATGAAAAAATATTTTTCGTGGCCATGGTCCACCCATATCGTGGGCAACTAGATTTAATGCCTCTTCTTTAATATACGCCGCTGCAAAACTAATATTACCCAGCCCTATATCAGTCATCGCACTAATAATTTTACCCCCACCAAAAAGTTTTACTTTTAGGTTACAGCGAGACGCACCATTTTTTAAAACTTCGTTTATAAGATACTCCATAGCCCAATTACCGTACCGACAACTTAAACTATGCGCATTCTTAAGTTCTACTCCCTTTTGAATTGGTAACATAAAGTGATTCATGCCCCCAATCCCTAGTACTTCATCGTAAACACAAGCCGCAATACACGAACCCAGAACTGTAGAGATCAGCTCATTATTTTTAGAAACATAAAACTCACCCGGAAGCACTTTAGCAACAACGCTACCTCGGCCCGAGTCCCAATATCGTTTAATATGTTCAAAGTTAGGTAATACCGGCCTAAACTCTGCGTGCATTTTGTCCCTTTTCGTACATAGTTTTCCCTAAATTTTTAAATTGCGCATGCTCTTTTCCCATACTTTCTGAGTGACCTAAAAACAAATAACCTTGTTCATTTAATATATTGGCGTAACGTTTAAAAAGCTGATCTTTTGTTTCTTTATCAAAGTAAATAACAACATTACGACATAAAATAAGATCAAATGATCCTTTCATTGGCCAATCTTGCAATAAGTTTAAACGCTTGAATGAAATAGACTCTTTTAGTCTATCTTTAACTTTATAGTTTTCACCGTCTTTACTTTTTAAAAACCAACGCTTAAGTTGCACGTCATCTAAGCCGTTAACATTCGCTGCGGTGTAAATACCCTTTTGTGCTTTTGCCAATACATTAGAATCTAAATCGGTTGCTAGTATTTTTACATCCCAATTGCTTGGAAATGCATTATTTAAAGTCATCGCCAAACTGTAAGGCTCTTCTCCTGTTGAGCAACCTGCAGACCAGATTCTTACTCGCTTACTATTTTTATTTGCCTTTAAGAGAGCAGGTACAAGCTCAGATTTTATAAATTCAAAGTGGTGTATTTCACGAAAAAAAGACGTTAAGTTAGTTGTTATTGCATTAATAAAGGCATCAAACTCCTGATCTTTATGGCTATTTAAATACTCTAAATAGGCTTTAAAGTCAGTTAGTTTTCGCTCTCTAATACGTCTTGCTAAGCGTGAATAAACCATCTCTCGCTTATGCTCACCTAATACAATTCCACATGCGCTATAAACTAAACTGGCAATTTCTTTAAAGTCGCGGTCGGTACACAAAAACTCTTTCATTGTTCGCTCTCAATTTAGCCTGCCAAATAATACCTCGCTGTGATTATGTATTCAGCGAGGTATATAAGAAGATTGGTTGTTAAAATTCTTCCCATTCATCAGCAGAGTCTACAAAGTTATCACCTCTGGGTTTATTACTTACAAAACTGCTTTGCGACTTATGAGATAATTTAGGTGTGCGCATAGTCGGCGAAATCATCGCCATCTCTTGCTGACCTATTGAGAAAAAGTTAAGTAGTTGGCGCATCTCATTAGCTTGCTCAGCCATAGACTCGCCAGCGGCAGAGGCTTGCTCTACTAAGGCGGCATTTTGTTGCGTCATTTCGTCCATTTGTGAGATTGCGGTATTAACTTGTTCAATACCCGCACTTTGTTCTTCAGATGCCTCTGTAATATCAGAAATCATTTGCGTCACTCTTTGCACCGACACAACAATCTCTTTAAGTGTAGCGCCCGACTCATTAACTAATTGAGAGCCATCAGCTACTTTGCCTACACTATCTCTTATTAACTCTTTAATTTCTTTCGCTGCGCCTGCAGAGCGCTGTGCTAAATTACGAACTTCACCTGCAACAACCGCAAAGCCTCGACCTTGTTCACCAGCCCTTGCAGCCTCTACTGCAGCATTAAGCGCTAATAAGTTAGTTTGAAATGCTATTTCGTCAATGACACCAATAATATCTGCAATTTTCTTGCTCGACTCATTAATTGCCGACATGCTCGTAACTGCTCTATTTACAACCTCACCACCTTGAATCGCCTTTTCGCATGTTTCTTCTGCTAAATCGTTTGCCACTTTTGCGTTATCAGCATTTTGGCGAACGGTGCTAGTCATCTCTTCCATGCTCGACGCTGTTTCTTCAAGTGACGAAGCTTGCTCTTCTGTACGTTGGCTTAAATCAGCATTACCTTGAGAGATTTCCTCTGCACCACTGGCTACAAGCGTTGCCGATGAATTTATGCGATTAATCACTTCCGTTAACTTATCTGCCGTAGCATTAGCATCGCGTTTGAGTTTATCAAATGAGCCTTTATATTCTTTTTCAACTCGTTTTGATAAATCACCATTTGCCATCGCATCGAGCATACTGCCCGTGTCAGCAACTGCATCATCAACTATTTTAACTAAGCTATTTAGCCCTTGAGCCAAACGTAAAAAGAATCCTTCCTTGCCTTCTTCCGCGACTCTTGTATCTAATTCGCCATTACCAGCAGCGCTAATAAGTTCGGCTATTTCTTTTTCAAGCGCAACCTCATTGGTCCTATCTTCCCACTCAACAATGGTGCCTAAATGCTTTCCATCTTGGCTAATCCAAGGTGAAGCAATCAAGGTGAAAGTGACACCCGCTAAAAGTAATTCGGCTTTATGAGGCTTATCGAGATTTTTTAATAAATCGCGCTGATGATTAGGGTGCTTATGAAAATCATCAACACAGGTGCCAATTAAATTATCAACAGAAAAGCTTGGTAATACAGTTTGTAATTCTTTTTCGCGGACTTTTAGCATTTGCTGAACACGATCGTTCACAAATACTATATTAAGGTCTTCATCAGCAATCATTACGTTCGCTTGGCAAACTTTAAGCGCATTTGCTAAATCGGCTGCTTTACGAGATGCTTTTTCAAGCTCTTTTTGTTCAGTAATATCAGATGCGTATTTAATCACTTTAAACGGCTTGCCGTTCATATCATAAATTGGGTTATAAGATGCTTGAATCCAAACCTCCTGACCCTGCTTCCCTATTCTTAAATATTCCCCTGAATCAAATTCACCACGACCTAGTTTGGCCCAAAATTCTTTATATTCGATACTATTTGCATGTTCGGGTTCAATAAAAAGCCTATGGTGCTGACCTTTAATCTCGCTAAGTTGATAACCAAGTGCATTTAAAAAGTTATCATTGGCATCAATAATAGTGCCATCTAAATTAAACTCGATAACCGCTTGAGATTTACTTATAGCACTAATTTGCCCTGAAGCTTCTGCTGCTATTAACTTTTGCTCGGTCACGTCGGTGGCAAACTTAACTACTTTTAATACTTGCCCTTGCTCATCAACAATTGGGTTATAAGTTGCTTGGATCCATACCTCAGCTCCACCTTTTGCATTACGCTTAAACTCATCTGAGATAAACTCGCCATTACGCAGGCGTTGCCAAAAGTTCTTATAATCGTTGCCCTGAGCTTCATCTGGGTCAACAAACATAGAGTGATGCTGGCCTTGAACCTCTTCAAGGCGATAGCCCATCGCGTTTAGAAAATTCATATTTGCAGTAATTATTTTTCCGTTAGGTTCAAACTCAATCACCGCTAATGATTTATTCAATGCGTCTACAATTAAATCATTACTTGATTTTGACTGCTTTGGATTACTAAACCATCCCATGCTCATCACCACCTTTAAGTTTATTATTCATTTAGTTTCTGTTTGCTAAATATTCATTGTTTTTTGCAGGTCAATTAGCGCTACCATTTTTTCACCAACATTCACCAACCCAGCTACATATTCACAATTATTCGATTCAGATAAACTAGGAACCGCTTTCGCATCTTGCTCCGCAATACTGTAAACATCAGAAACGGCATCAACAGCAACACCTATAATTTTACTACCTAGTTCAAATTCTATTTTGACAACGATAACCACCGTTAATGGCCCATAGTCGACACTTGGTAATCCAAAGCGCAACCGTAAATCAATAATTGGCACTATTGTTCCACGTAAATTAATAACGCCTTTTACAAATTCAGGCGCATTGGGCAGTACTGTAATTTCTTCCCAACTGCGAATTTCTTGTACTGTTAAAATATCAACGCCGTATTCTTCATCAGCCATAATAAAAGTTAAAAACTGTTTTACACCTTGCTGTTGCTGAAGATTTAATTGATTACTTAACTGGCTTTGCTCTGAGCTCATAACGCCTCCAAAGTGGCTTGCGTTTCAATCGTTAATTCTTGGCTACCTGGTTTTTTTAAACCTGA
>NZ_PJBR01000228.1:0-11225 GCF_002863625.1 Pseudoalteromonas sp. MelDa3
GGCGTGGCGATAAATTATCAGGGTCGATAGCGCTTAATTGTTCTTCTACTTCAGAAGGTGTATTTTGAGCAACTTCATTATTAAAAGTAAAGGCTTGTTGTTCTGTATTTGGTGCAGTAACGCTTTGATGATTTTCAAGTAACTTAAGTTTTTGCTTTGCTTGTGCAATAACAGCTTTTGGCACACCCGCAAGAGCAGCTACCTGTAAGCCAAAGCTCTTGCTTGCTGCGCCATCAAGTACTGTATGCATAAAGGCGATTGTATCGTTATGCTCTATTGCATCAAGGTGCACGTTTACAAGGCCTGTTGTTTGTTCAGCAAGTTCTGTTAACTCAAAGTAGTGCGTAGCAAATAATGTTTTAGCTGATATTTTTGACGCTAAATGATCGGCTGTTGCATACGCAAGCGAGAGCCCATCGTAGGTACTTGTACCGCGACCAATTTCATCCATTAACACTAAAGACTGCGCCGTGGCATTATTTAAAATAGTCGCTGTTTCGGTCATTTCTACCATGAAGGTTGAGCGACCTGATGCTAAATCATCGCTAGCACCAATACGTGTAAATATGCGGTCAATATTACCTATTTTAGCGCTGTCTGCAGGTACATAACTGCCAATGTGAGCCATTAGTACAATAAGTGCTGTTTGGCGCATATAGGTTGATTTACCGCCCATGTTTGGACCCGTAATAATCAACATTTTACGTTGGCTGTTTAATTCAACAGGGTTAGCAATAAACGGTTCTTTCATTACTTGTTCAACAACAGGGTGACGACCTTGCTTAATGCTTATATTGTCGTTATCGCACAGTTCTGGTTTTGCATAATTGAGTGCAAATGCACGTTCGGCCAAGTTATTTAACACGTCTAAATCGGCCAGTGCTGCTGCCATCATTTGCAGCTGTTCAATATGTGGAGCGATAAATCTGAACAGCTCTTCGTATAGTTGCTTTTCAAGCGCTAAGGCTTTTGATTGGCTACCAAGTACTTTATCTTCGTGCTCTTTAAGCTCAGGAATAATATAGCGTTCGTTATTTTTGAGCGTTTGGCGACGAATGTAGTCGGCTGGCACTAAGTGGGCATTGGCGCGGCTTACTTCAATAAAAAAGCCATGTACGCGGTTATAACCAATTTTAAGCGTACTAATACCCGTGCGTTCGCGTTCACGTAACTCTAGTTGATCAAGTACATCGGTTGCACCTTTACTTAAGTTACGCCACTCATCTAGTTCGCTGTTGTAACCAGGGGCAATAACGCCACCGTCACGAATAAGTACCGGTGGGTTTTCTATCACTGCACGTTCTAATAACTCTTGTAAATCAGGGAGCTCAGGCGAGTGCTTGATAATACCTGTAATACGAGGATCGTTAGCATCACCTAACAAAGTATGCAGTGGCGCAAGTGCTTGTAATGCGCTGCGAAGGCGAGTTAAATCGCGCGGGCGAGCTGTGCATAAAGCTAGGCGTGCAATAACACGCTCTACATCACCAATCTCTTTTAATGATTCGTGTAATTCGCCGCACAGTTGTACATCTAAAATAGCGCTAATTGCATTTAAGCGAGAATTTAGCTCGTCTTTATTACGTACAGGTGTATGAATACGGCGCTTAAGTAAACGAGAGCCCATAGGTGTTGCTGTTTTATCAAGTACCTGGGCAAGTGTATTTTCAAACCCACCTGATAAATTAACGGTAAGTTCTAAGTTTTTACGAGTAGCGGCATCTAAAATAACAGCGTGTTCGTTGTGCTCAAGTGTAATTGCACGAATATGTGGCAGTGCAATACGTTGTGTATCTTTTACGTATTGCATTAAACAACCGGCAGCAACAAGCGCGCTGTGGGCTTTATCAACACCAAAACCAACTAAATCTTTAGTACCAAACTGATCGCATAATAAGTGCTGAGCCGTATCTAAGTCGAACTCCCACTCTGGGCGGCGGCGGGCACCTTTTATATGCTCAATTAAATGAAAGTTTTCAAAGCTTTCGCTATACAGAAGTTCTGCCGGAGCTAAACGCTGAATAGTTGAGCTAAAGGCTTCGTCGGTGTTAACCTCTACAACGTTAAAGCGACCAGAGTTAATATCAAGGTACGCGATACCGTACAGACCTTTTTTACTTTGCCAAACGCTAGTAAGAAGATTGTCTTGTCGTTCTTGTAAAAGCGCTTCATCAGAAATTGTACCAGGTGTAACTATACGAACAACTTTACGATCGACAGGGCCTTTACTAGTTGCAGGGTCACCCACTTGTTCACAAATAGCGACTGATTCACCCATTTGGACTAGGCGTGCTAGGTAGTTTTCTACTGCATGATAAGGTACGCCCGCCATAGGGATAGGATCGCCACCGGCTTTACCGCGATGAGTTTGCGAAATATCGAGTAATTGAGCGGCGCGTTTAGCGTCATCAAAAAAGAGTTCGTAAAAATCGCCCATACGATAAAACAATAAAATATCGCGATGCTCTGATTTTATTTTTAGATACTGCTGCATCATAGGGGTTTGTTGTTTTATAGTGTGTGGTGCATAAAGATCAAACGACATGTATTTACCCAAAGGCTGAATATGGAATTACATCAAGAGATTAAAACACTTGCTGCGCAATTAGGCGCTATTTTAACGGATAAATGCTTATGGATCACTAGTGCTGAGTCATGTACTGGTGGCGGAGTGAGTTATGCCCTTACAGATACGCCCGGAAGCTCTGCTTATATTGACCGCGCATTTGTGACTTACAGCAACCAAGCAAAGCAAGATTTGCTAAATGTAAGTGCAAGCACATTAGCAAAGTACGGTGCTGTGAGCGAACAAACAGTGCGTGAAATGGCATTAGGTGCTATTAAAGCAACAAATGCAAATATATCTATAGCTGTATCGGGTATTGCAGGACCTGGCGGGGCAACTGATGGCAAACCTGTGGGACTTGTGTGGTTTGGCATACAAATTAATGACAAAGTACTGACCTTTAAACAAGTATTCTCTGGTGATAGGGCTCAAGTTAGACTGCAAGCTATTGTATTTGCATTGAAAAGTGTAATAAATGAGATAAAATAAAAAAATTAGCTTGATACTGTGATTTCATACAGTATACTTGATTCCATTAGCTGGATTTGGAGAATAAAATGAACGATAACAAACAAAAAGCGTTGGACGCAGCACTATCACAAATTGAACGTCAATTTGGTAAAGGCTCAATTATGAAATTGGGTGATAACAAAGCGTTAAACATTGAATCTGTATCTACAGGCTCATTAGGTATTGATATTGCTTTAGGCATAGGTGGTTTACCTATGGGACGTATTGTTGAAGTATACGGACCTGAGTCATCTGGTAAAACAACGCTTACTTTACAAGTTATCGCAGAAGCACAAAAAGAAGGCAAAACATGTGCCTTTATTGATGCTGAGCATGCTCTAGATCCAGTTTATGCACAAAAGCTTGGTGTTAACATTGATGAGCTTTTTGTATCGCAACCAGATACCGGTGAGCAAGCATTAGAAATTTGTGACATGTTAGTGCGCTCAAGCGCGGTAGACGTTGTTATTATTGACTCGGTTGCTGCACTTACACCAAAAGCTGAAATTGAAGGCGACATGGGCGACTCGCACATGGGCTTACAAGCACGTTTAATGTCACAAGCATTACGTAAGCTTACTGGTAACATTAAACGCTCTAACACGTTATGTATTTTCATTAACCAAATCCGTATGAAAATTGGTGTTATGTTTGGTAACCCAGAAACAACAACAGGTGGTAATGCACTTAAGTTTTACGCATCTGTTCGTATTGATATTCGTCGTATTGGTTCTGTTAAAGAAGGCGATGAAGTTGTTGGTAACGAAACACGCGTTAAAATTGTTAAAAACAAAGTTGCGCCGCCGTTTAAACAAGCTGAATTTATCATCATGTATGGTGAAGGTATTTCTAAGCAAGGCGAGTTAATTGACTTAGGTGTTAAGCACAAAATTGTTGAAAAAGCAGGTGCTTGGTATAGCTACTGTGGCAACAAAGTTGGCCAAGGTAAATCTAACTCAATTAAGTTTTTGAAAGAAAACCCAGAAATTGCAGATGAGATTGAAGGCAAGTTACGCGAAATGCTTTTACTAAAAGCAACTATTGAACCAGAAGATGGTGAAGATAAGTTAGGCGATGACGCTGACCTTTAACAGCCTAAAATGAGTTTTTAAGCTTGATTTGACCCGAGCATTAAAAAGCGCTAATCAGTAATGATTAGCGCTTTTTTGTTGTTAAAAACTTAAAGTAGATAAAATAAAAACGACACATTAAAAATGTGTCGTTTTTTAATTTAATCTATAAAAAACATGCAGTTACATCACTCATGAGTAGGCACTGCACTAGTGATTACTATACTAAATGAAGAGCAGAACGATCATACGCTATACATTTTAATCAGGAGAAGAGTTAAAGAATGCGACCTAATTAAAATAGAACTTTAAAAGCGATAAGTTAAGCTAACTTTTCCACTAATAGGAGAGCCATAAAAACCGACATTAGCTAAGCTAGTAATATGTTTTTCATCTGTGATGTTATCAATGTTAGCTTGAATTGATAAGTCTTCGCTAGCATCCCATCGAGCAAATGCGTTCATAAGTAAATAAGAATCCTGCTTAACATTGCTGGCTATATTTTCTGTTTTTGATTGCCATTTACCGGCTAAACCAAACTGAAACTCAGGTAGTTGAGGCAGCGTATAATCTAATGAAAAATTAACAACATTTTCAGGTTCCCATTCATGAGAACTGTCGCCTGCGTCATCATTTATATCTAAGTATGTATATGCAAATACAGCATTTAGATCATCAGTTATGTGTCCGGTTAATTCTAATTCAAAGCCTTGGGTATCTTGATCAGCTCCTTTATAGTAAGTAAATCCAGATGCGTTTAGCCCTGCATAAGTTGCAATATTATCTTGTTTTGCACTAAATACGGCAAAGGTTGCAAGTAGTTGATCATCAAACCATTGAGTTTTCACTCCAACTTCGTAATTAACACCTTTACTTGGATCTAAAAAGTTACCATCGTAATCGTACTGCTCTTGTGGCTGATAAATATCGGAATAGCTTACATATACATTAACATCATCATTAATTGCATACGTTGTTGCAAGGTAAGGGCTTACCTCACTTTCATCATTATCTATATCAACGCCTTGGCTAAAGCCTGTGCGCTCATAATCGATAGCGTTAAAGCCCGCAATAACAAATAAGTCACTTGTTAGGTTTAATTTAGTAGAACCAAAAAAACGCTTTAAAGTAACATCAATATCAGCATACTTAGTTCGTTCACCCCAAATAGGTTCAGCAATCGCATCTAATGCGTATGGAAAAGCAGGCGCTAAACCATAAGCTTCAGTTGTTGCTGCATCGTAAGAGTTAGTAAAAGAGTAAGATGTACTTTGTGAAATACTACCACCAAGCATTAACTCATGCTCTTGACCAAACAAGCTGTACTCACCTTTAGCTGTTATATCAAATAAATCAGCTGAGAATTCTGTATCATATCGTCCAGGAATACTGACTAAACCTAAATTAGTTTCACTATCAAACATTCCATAAGCGTCATAAAGGTAAAGTAATTTACTTTGATCTTCTGAGTCTTGGTAATTATAAGTTGTTTTAATTTCCCAGTTATTATCGAATACATAAGTATATTCAATAAAAGCTGTGGTATTAAGAGTATCCCATTTAGTCCACTCTTGGGTTGTACTTGTACTTACATCCCACTGCGTTTGTGTGCCATCGGCATATGAAAGTGGTAATCCTCCCCACATGGTTCCATCTGTATTCGCATCTTGATGTGAAGCACCAAATGAAAGTGTTGAATTACCAGTAAGTTGTCCATCAACTACAGCAGAGAGGTAAGTACGATCGTTTTCTAAACCATCAAGGTATGAATCAGAGCTTTCTGCAGCCCCAACAACACGTGCAGCCCAGCTACCAGAATCTGTTAATAAAAATGAATAATCAGCTTGCAAGCGCTTTAAACCATAAGTACCTACAGAAATACCTACTTCACCTTCATTCTCATTTGTTGGGCGTTTTCGAACATAATTAATAGTACCAGCTGCATTACCAACGCCTGTTAATTGCCCATTAGCACCACGAATAACTTCTATTTTTTCATAACCGTAACTTTCCATAGCACCAGTAACAAGGCCCCAGTTATTAGGTAGACCAACACCATCAACTTGAGTGCTTTTAACATCAAAACCACGAGACGTGTATCGTGTGCGGTTAGTTTCACCTTGTTCTACAGTAATACCCGTAGCCATTTTCAATGCGTCATTAATACTATTTGCTGCAAAGTTTTGAAGTTGCTCTGCGCCAATTACACTAATAGATTGTGGTGTTTCGTTAAGCTCCATAGTTAAACCGGTAGCACCTTGGCTAACTCGATCTTGGCGTACACCTACTATTAATATTTCTTCCATTTGTTCATTGTTATTTTCAACTGTATTCTTAGTTGGTGTTTCTTGCGCTTGAGCTGAAAAACCCATAGCTAAAACTAATGAAGAAAGTGCAAAAGTGCGATTGAGTTTCATGTTTTCCCTTAATTAATATTTAATATTATTTGAGTTTATTTAAATAATTGGGACATTCTACTATTTAGAATTAACAAACTCAAACAAAAACTATTATCATTTGTAAACGCGTTTGCGCTGTTTTAGGGTAAGTTACTTAGTCTGTAAATAATATTATGATTAGGATAAGCGATATGACTTATAAAAATATGGTTGTTTTTTTAACTTAAATTGAATTATAAAAAAAGCGGCCTAGGCCGCTTTTTTAAAGTAGTTAGCTTTTTAGTTATTAAAAAGAGTATTTAACAGAGAATTGTAAACGATCTAAATCGCCATCTACGCCACTTTCAGTTTCACGCTCAGCATGTTTTAGCTCAGCTCCAAATGTTAGGCGTTTAACAGGGGAATATAAAATGTTAGCGCTATAGCTTTGGCTTGATTCAGTCGGATCACCAGAAATAGCTAATAAATCAGTGTTGTTATCAGCAGAGAAGAAAGAGTATAAGAACGTTGAACGCCATTGGCTTGTCCACTTGTGCTGGTAAGCAACAAAACCAGAAGTCGAATCAATGGCATCTAGTTCATCGCCATTAAGTACTGCGCCGTGAGCAACGTTTAAGCCTACGTAACGGCCTAAGCCTTTACCTTGAGTAAGCATAAATTTAAGGTTGTCTTCACCAAGGTTTATTTTACCCGACGCACTAATACCAAAAGATGTTTCATCTGCATCAACACTGCCTACCTTATAGGTAAGTTGGCGAGCAAGCGCTGCAACAACAATGTTACCCCAATCAGCTTTGTGTGTGTAACGAGCTGTAAAGTCAGGCAATGATGCATCATCAGTTACTACCATACCGCTAGTAGTAGAAATTGTACTTTCTGGGTTTTCTAATGAGAAAGACCATGCGCCAGTGGTATATTTAATTTGCGATTGACGAACAAATATAGTGCCTTCAGCTGGGCCTACAAAATCAAGCGTTTCAGCAAGGGCACCCACGTTTTGAAAGTTAGACCATGTTTGACCAAATAACCAACCGTCGTATGTCACAAACGCATGGCGAATACGTGGAGCATAAGAGTTTGATACACGTTCATTGCCGCCAGCAGCTGAGGCTAAAAAATCAATCTCAATTTTAGTGTTAACGGTCTTACCGTTATCCATAACAGTGGCTGTGCCAAAGTTAAAGCGTGACTCGCGAGCATGCATATCAAACACTGCATCTGAGCTGTTATCGTCGCCAACTGTTAGCGTACTTGGTACGTAAAAGTCACGACCTACGTTTGAACCTGCAGGCGCACCCGCTGAATAATCACTCCACATAGAGTCGAGTTTAATGTATCCACCGTAAGTAAATTCGGTATCACCAATTTTTGCAGCAGTTGCCGCGTATGCAGTACTTGATAGTGCACATAGTACAGCGCTTGCTGCCAATGTTTTTAATGGGGTAAATTTCATTGTGGTGTCCTTTATAGGCTACTTGTTATTTGTTACTTTTTTTTCATAGATATTTGTATTACTTGCTACGAGTATTACTTACGAATAAAAAGGGTTGTTAATTTGGCTTTCAATTCACTTTCTATTTTCATTCGTTAAATAAAGCATTTTAGTAAGTACAACAAAATATCTTTATTAGAGTACGACAACACTGTTGAATATGTGCAATATTTACTCAATTACCTATTGGTCTATAAGACTAAGGTTTGAGAGCAGATTAGTTTGTATTTACTTACATTTAACGCGTTGTATTATTTATGTAAAAAAATTGAAAGCAGAAGGATTATAAACTACAAATGAGGAAATTGAAGAGGTGTACAACTAAGGTCTAATACTTAATGTAGCACTGCTGAGTAATCCTTGATAAAAGCTTAAGGCAAGTAATTTAAATGGAGACTAAGATGTCACAAAGTATCTATCCAGTTCCTGCGCATATTAAAGATGCGACTCTTGTAGATAAAAATAAATATAATACGCTTTACAAGCAATCTATTGATGACCCAGAAAGTTTTTGGCGTGAGCATGGCAAACGTCTTGATTGGTCTACCCCTTATACAAAAGTTAAAAACACATCATTCGACAAAGGCCATATAAATATTAAATGGTATGAGGATGGCTACCTTAATGCTTCGTACAATTGTATCGATCGTCACTTAAAAACCAAAGCAGATAAAACGGCGCTTATTTGGGAAGGTGACAGCCCATCTCAAAGTGAGAATATTACTTATCAACAATTGCATGATGAAGTAGCCAAGTTTGCCAATGGTTTAAAAAAGCTAGGTGTTCAAAAAGGTGACCGTGTAGCGATTTATATGCCTATGACGCCTCAAGCTGTTTATGCAATGCAGGCTTGTGCACGTATTGGTGCTATTCATTCGGTTGTATTTGGTGGCTTTTCACCTTCTGCGATTGCAGATCGTATTCGAGATTCGGGTGCCAAGGTCGTTATTACTTCAGATGAAGGGCGCAGAGCGGGTAATTGTGTTCCATTAAAAGCAAATGTAGATGAAGCGGTAGCGCAAGAAACTGTAACCTCAATTGAGCATGTTATTGTGCACCAATTAACTGGCGGTGAAGTTGATTGGAATGAGCACGATATATGGTGGCATGACCTAGTTGCTGATTTACCAGCAAAGTGTGAACCAGAGCCAATGAACGCTGAAGATCCATTGTTTATTCTATATACGTCAGGTTCAACAGGTCAGCCGAAGGGGGTTGTGCATACGACTGGTGGCTACTTAGTTTACTCATCAATGACACATGAATACGTATTTGATTTAAAAGAAGACGATGTGTATTGGTGTAGTGCCGATGTAGGTTGGATCACAGGCCACAGTTACATTGCATACGGGCCATTAGTAAACGGTTGTACACAAGTATTATTTGAAGGTGTACCAACTTATCCAACTGCAGGACGTATGGGCGAAATTGTTGATAAACACGGTGTAACTATTTTATATACTGCGCCTACAGCAATTCGTGCGCTAATGGCGAAAGGTGATGAGCCAACAGCTTCGTCAAATCGCGATAGTTTACGTATTTTAGGCTCGGTGGGTGAGCCAATAAATCCAGAAGCATGGACGTGGTATTACGAGAGTATTGGTAAATCTAATTGTCCGATTGTTGATACGTGGTGGCAAACAGAAACCGGTGGCATAATGATTACGCCTTTACCGGGTGCAACTGATACAAAACCTGGTTCTGCGACACATCCATTTTTTGGTATTGCCCCTGCATTATTTGATGCTGAAGGCAATAACCTTGAGGGTGCTGTAGACGGTAATTTAGTAATTTTAGATAGCTGGCCATCGCAGGCGCGAACGGTTTACAACGACCATGAACGTTTTGAACAAACTTATTTTAGCGCCTACCCAGGTGTTTACTTTACAGGTGATGGTTGTCGTCGTGATGAAGACGGGTATTACTGGATCACAGGACGTGTGGACGATGTACTTAACGTATCAGGCCATCGCCTTGGTACTGCCGAAATTGAAAGTGCTTTAGTTGCGCACGAAGCAGTAGCCGAAGCTGCAGTAGTGGGTTACCCGCATGATATTAAAGGCCAAGGTATTTATGTTTATATTACGCCTAATGAAGGTGTAACAGTAAGCGATGAGTTAACCAAAGAGGTACGTAACTGGGTTCGTAAAGAGCTTAGCCCAATAGCATCACCAGATATGATTCAATGGTCACCGGGTTTACCTAAAACGCGCTCAGGCAAGATTATGCGTCGTATTTTACGTAAAATCGCTGCAAATGAGCACCAACAACTCGGTGATACGTCAACGCTTGCAGATCCATCTGTAGTTGATGAACTAATCGAGAACAGATTAAATCGTTAAATGTGCGTTAAAAACTTGATTACAAGTTGATTCTAAACGTAGTATATCGGCTGTCAGTAAGGGTTTTATACCTAACTGGCAGCCGAATTCATTAGGAGTGAACCATGAGTCAGTTTTTAATAGCGGACGATCATCCGTTATTTCGTGAAGCACTAAAGGGCGCATTGAGCGCAAAATTTGAAGGTTTAGAGGTTTTTGAATCATCCGATTTTGACAGCACACTGCAAGTGTTAAGCGAGCAAGAGGATCTTGATATATTACTGCTAGACCTTCACATGCCAGGTAATGGTGATTTATATGGTCTTATTCGTATTAGAGAAGAATACCCAAGCTTACCAATTGCCGTTGTTTCGGGTAGTGAAGACGCTAATATAGTTTCAAAAGTAATGGGTTACGGCGCTATGGGTTTTATTCCTAAATCGTCATCGTCTGATGATATTGCCAGTGCAATTAACCAAATACTTGAAGGCGATACATGGCTACCAAAAGAGCTAAAAAACAAAGTAGCTGAAATTGAAGGTGAAGATAGAGAAATAGCAGCGCAAGTTGCCTCATTAACGCCTCAACAATACCGAGTACTGCAATATCTGCACGAAGGTTTACTTAATAAGCAAATTGCTTATGAACTGCACATATCAGAAGCAACAGTAAAAGCACACATTACAGCCATATTTAGAAAACTCGGCGTGTACAATCGTACCCAAGCCGTTTTAATTGCCGCTAAATTAAAACTCGAGCCAATAGAGCAGGCATAATTTTTATACAAAAAGAGGCTAAGCCTCTTTTTTTGTCGTTTCATCCTTTTCTTTTCATTTTTATTCGACTAGCTTTTTTTTTGCATGTACT
>NZ_PJBR01000229.1:0-11208 GCF_002863625.1 Pseudoalteromonas sp. MelDa3
AAGTGTGTTTTGTAAAATGTGTAGTTATACGAGAGCTATTTAAGCTTTCTTCTGGGCGTTAACTGTCGTTGGTTAACGCCCATATTTTATTTAGTTAGTCGTTAGGGTACACAACCCCAAGCTGTTTGCGCGCTTCATCAAGTACGCTCATTACGTTACTGGCTAAAATATGTGTATTAACGGGTGACTCAAGAATATTTTGCTTCACTAATGCCATAAAATGTTCAACTTCGTATTTCATAAAGTGCTCATCAAACGGCTGGGATATAACCTCTACCTCACCATTATTAGCAATAAACTCCACCTTTTTGAGTTGCGATACGGCTTCTATACGTATGCGTCCAAGTTCGCCTTGTATTTCGGTTATGTTGTCGCCTTGCGATATTTTGGAGTAACTAATAACGGCTTGTTTATCTGTGTAGTTTAGTAATACATCGCCCGCACCATCTACACCTGTATCAAGTAATATGCCGCTTGCGTGTACACAGTTTGGTGCGCCCCACAATGCAATCAATAAATACAGTGGGTAAATCCCTAAATCAACTAAAGCACCGTTAGCAAACTCGGGTAAAAATGTATTTGGGCGTTCGCCATTTTTATACTTATCGTAACGCGATGAATATTGACTGTACTGGCCAATATATTTACGTGGAGTGCCAATTTTTACCATTGCCTGTTGCAGCCGTGGAAAGTTAGGCAAGTGAGTGGTCATCATGGCTTCCATGTAAAGGCGTTGATACTTTTTTGCTGTAGCTATAATGCTTGCAAGCTCTTTAGAATTGGCTGCTGATGGTTTTTCGCCAAGGACATGTTTACCCGCTTCTAGACACATAACGGCATATTGCTTATGTAAGCTGTTAGGGGCGGCTATGTAGACAGCATCAACATTGTGATCTTGGCATACTTGCTCGATTGAGGTGAAAATTTTTGCTTGTGCATTTTGTGGGTGTTTGGCTAAAAACGCTTCGCCGCTTGATACTGCGCGCGAGCACACCCCATATAAATTAAAATCGTTTAATGTATTTGCAGCGGCTAACAGTGTGTCGCTAATAAAATTAGTGCCAACAATAACAAAGTTCATGCTCACTCCTTAGCTTAAATAAAAATAATAATAAGAGTGTTTAGTTTAACATTTTTTTAGTCCTATATGCTCGAGGAGAACATCCAAACCAGCGTTTAACATTAACACTTAGCGTTGCTTGTTCCTGATACCCTAAAAGCTCAGATATGGTTGATATTGTAAATTGGCTTTGTGCTAAATAGTGTGCAGCTAAAGCGCGACGAGTGGCATCTTTAAGTTTTACAAAGCTCGTATTATGTTTGATAAGTTCTCGATGCAGAGTACGCGGGTGCATACCCAGCGCAGCTGAAATAGTTTGGTTACTACATTGATAAATAGGAAGCATAGGCCTAATTAGCGCACTAACTTGGTTGGGCAACGGTTGTGTGTGTTCTTTGTTTTTTGCCAAGAAGCTTAGCGCTGCTTGTACTTTATTTAGTTCAGGGTGATCAAGATCAAGAGTTAAATCACTTTTTGAGATTACAATACCAGCGCTGTTGCGATGCTCTATAACGTTACAACCAAAGTAAGTGTTATAGGCACGAGTATTAGTACTTAATTTTTTTGGCAAAAATATATTAATTGGTTTGCAGCGGTTATTACTCAGCTTTTTAATAACAGCCAATGCTAAACCAATGGTTAGCTCAATTACTTGGTTGATGTGCGGTAATGGTTTTAAATTAATTTCGAATGATAAAAACAAGCTTTTATCATTCTCTAAAGGGTGCGAGTTTAAGCTAAGTGCAGGGCTGTGCAAGTGAAGGTATTTAATAACCCAATTAAGTGCATCACCTAAATTAGTACTACTTTTAGCTGCTATTGCAATATGCCCTAAAATATCAAAATTTTGTCTACTTGCGAGCTTAAGGCCAAAACTAGAGCAATTGAACTTACAAGCACAGTATTCTAATAGCTCAGCGTAATCTCGATAAGGTAAATATTGGTTATCGAGATTTTTAAAGTCAACGTTATTAATATTACAGTTTTGCATTATTTCATGCGGATCGCCGCCAAATTCGCTAATTAGGGTGTCTATACCTTGTAATGACGTGGCTCTGATTAGGCTGCTCATGGTTAACCCCAAATAAACGATGTCTAAAAATATCAAGTTTTATTGGGTTTTTCTATGCACTATTACTGTTAAAGCCGTTTAAAACTTTTATTAAGGTACACCATGAACAATACAACATTTGATTACATTGTGATTGGCGCAGGTAGTGGCGGCTGCGTTATGGCATCGCGATTGTCTGAGGATAAAAATATAAGTGTGTGCTTAATTGAAGCTGGCGGCAGTGATAACAGTGTATTTGTGCAAATGCCAGCAGGCATAGCAGCGAGTGTCCCTTATGGCATAAATAGCTGGCATTACAATACGGTGCCACAAAAAGAGCTTAATAACCGATGTGGTTTTGTGCCGCGTGGCAAAGTACTGGGTGGGTCAAGCTCGACTAATGCAATGGTTTACATAAGAGGTAATAAGTACGATTACGACCAATGGGCTGCTAATGGCAACACGGGATGGGATTTTGATAGTTTACTCCCGTACTTTATTAAAGCTGAGAACAATAAAGCGTTTATAAATAATGAGCTGCATGGGACAAAGGGTCTGCTACATGTACAAGAGCTAAATAACCCAAGCGATGTAAACCAGTATTTTTTAAATGCCTGTGCTGAGCAGGGCGTTAATTTAAGCGACGATATAAATGGCAAAGAGCAAAGTGGTGCACGTTTATCGCAGGTAACTCAGCACAATGGCGAGCGTTGTAGTGCAGCAAAAGCATATTTAACACCGCATTTAAACCGCCCCAATTTAACGGTATTAACCCATAGCCACGTTAATAAAATAAATATAACCAATAAGATAGCGCAAGGTGTGCAAATAGAGCGTAATAAAGAGGTTATTAATTTACGTGCTAAAAAAGAGGTAATACTTAGTGCTGGCGCTATTAATTCGCCGCAAATATTAATGCTTTCAGGTATTGGCCCAAAAGAGCATTTAAGTGCACATAACATTAAGGTTCAGCACGTGCTTGAAGGTGTTGGCGCTAATTTACAGGATCACTTAACAGTAGTGCCACTTTATAAATCAAAAACAAATAAAGGCACATTTGGTATAAGCCCGCTAGGCATTGCCAGCATTATAAAAGGCTGTGTTAACTGGTTTAGTAAACGACAAGGGCGATTAACCAGTAACTTTGCAGAGTCGCACGCGTTTATTAAATTATTTGAAGGCTCGCCAGCGCCCGATGTGCAGCTAGAATTTGTAATTGGGCTGGTGGACGATCATAGTCGTAAATTACACACTGGGCATGGTTACAGTATACACAGCAGTATTATGCGCCCCAAAAGCCGAGGTACTATTACATTAGCTGATAACAACCCACGTAGTGCTCCACTTATTGACCCTAATTACTTAAGCCATCCAGATGATTTAACTGTAATGCTTGCAGGCCTTAGAAAAACACTCACTATTATGCAAAGCAAAGCTTTTGATAACATACGCGGTAAAATGCTCTATCCGCTTGATATAAATAATGATGATCAGCTAATTGAGTTTATACGCCAAACTGCAGATACCGAATATCACCCAGTCGGGACATGTAAAATGGGGCAGGACTCAATGGCAGTGGTGGATACTAATTTGCGAGTACACGGGGTAAGTAACTTACGCGTAGTCGATGCGTCGATTATGCCTACCATTATTACCGGCAACACAAATGCACCGGTAATTGCGATTGCTGAAAAAGCAGCTGATTTAATTAAACACGAAAAGGTGTAATTAAATAAACTGTAGTAGGGCTATTTATTAGCTATAAAACTCATTTAGCCATTGTTGCCAATCGCTTTCAAGATGTAGCATTTGCTGATGCTTTTTAGCGTTTAGATGCTTGGTTTCGTCCTCGCTTGCCATATAGGGTCCAACGCGGCAAAGGGGGCAATGGTTAGATGTTAAGTATGCAGGTTTGGTAAGACGTGAGCTTAATTCGCTAGTATGTGTATCAATACTTTTTGGGCTGAAAACGTAAGTTATGCCGCTGGTGTCTTTTACGTGTTTATCGCGGTCAACATTACGAATTTTATAACCTTCAAAATGGCTAATATCAAATGGGATTTGGCCTAAATAATCAGCGTTTAAACCGTTATTTAAACTCCCTTCTATATTCCATTCTCGATAAGGTTTTACATCCTTTGAAGTGATGTAACACAGCATTGGACCATTTTTATCAAGCGCGTATTCGTTAGCGTATTTAATAAATTGATGCAGTAAAGCGCGGTTTAATACGTTCATACTGGTTTGGCGCGTGTTGTTTTCAAATGCTTCACGGCCAACAAACGCAGGTATAAGCGGAAACTGAAAAATAACCACGTCAAAGCTGTGCTGGTTTTCACTTAGAGTTTGCCAACACGCGGGATTTGTTACATCAAAACTATTAAGTACCTCAACGTTATGCGCTTTTAGATTGCCAAGTGCATTGTGCTGATACTTTTGCTCAATAGTAGTTTGGTCATCGTAAGTGGATGCAACCAAAGCTTTTGGCGATAGATGAGTGTAAATAGCGTTCGAAAAAGATAAATCGCCATCGCCTACGGTGAGTATTCGCCATTGAGGATTTAAATACATATTTTATTTAGCGTTTATGTTTGTAGCAGTATTATTTATATCGCTATTTGTTTGTGAGTCTTTTGCTAGTAAACGATGAAACGCAAGTCTGGTTTTTAACCCTTCAATTGCGATTTGTTTAATAATAAGATTAAAGGTAATTAAAATGGCAAAGGCAATATGAATAGGGCCGTGAGTAAATCCTGCATCTGTATCGTACAGTGTTAAACCAAATAGCAAAAATAAGACGACTAAGAAAATTTCGAGTAATTGACTTGAATAAAAGCTTAAACGACCTTCGCTTTTATGATCTTTTTTAATGCGAATAGCACAAAAAAATGGGATCACTTTGATTTTAAATGCAGCGTTTTTTTCTACGTAGTTTTCGCCAAGTTCATCGAGTTGTTGGCGTAGTTGGTCAATCATGGTGTGTCCTCAAATAGCAGTGCGCGGATATTACCTTATTACTGTGCAACATTTAAGTTTACAGCTGCTATTTAGGATAAATACTCATACCAATAGTTAGGATGTGACAAACAAACACAACGGAGGTAAGTACAACACGCATTTTTTGATAATCTTTATGATAGGTTTGCCATTGTGGTGTGGCTTTTTCAAATATAAGTACTAACCAAAAACTAGCACCTAGCCAAGCCAGTGCCCACTCAACAGGCATAAATGATAAAAATGGAACTGGGATAACAGGTAATACCGCTTTAATTGCATTGCTATAGCTTTGCTCTCCGGCGCGCCACAAGCTACCTGCCATAAATGCTAAAATGGCGATACTGTAAAAAGTAAAAAACTCTAAGTTAAGGCTATTACTGCCAAACATAAGTGGCCAACCCACACACCCTAAAAACGGGATTAAGCCTAAGTAACCTAGTTGTATGTGGTTAAAAAATTTTTCCATTACGGCGTGCCTTATATTTAATGACTTATTTGAAGCGCGGCTATTGTAGCAGTATTGCGATTAGCGATCTTAATAATTCGCCAGCGTTTACAATCCCAATAATGCTTACGATAACAGGGATTATATAGTTCAATCCAAAAAACCGATTGTTTTAATCTAAACAATCAATTTTATTTAATTATCCATTAGCCTTATTGTATTAACCAAGCCAACGCAGAAGGTCGTTTTAAACGAGAGCGTTGATTACTTTTTAAATACATTAAATATAGATGAGGAAATACCATGAGCACTTCATTAATCAATACTAAATTACAACCATTCAATGCAACCGCTTACCACAACGGTGACTTTGTAGAATTGTCTGAAAAAGATGTTCTAGGTAAATGGTCAATCTTCTTCTTTTACCCTGCAGACTTTACATTTGTATGTCCTACTGAACTTGGTGATGTTGCAGATTATTACGCACAACTTCAAGAAATGGGCGTAGAAGTTTACTCAGTATCTACTGACACTCACTTCACTCACAAAGCATGGCACGATACGTCAGACACAATTGGTAAAATTACTTACCCAATGATTGGCGACCCAACAGGACGTATTACTCGTAGCTTTGGCGTAATGATTGAAGAAGAAGGCTTAGCACTTCGCGGTACATTTGTAATGAACCCAGAAGGCGAAATTAAAATTATCGAAACTCACGATTTAGGTATTGGCCGTAGCGCTAAAGAACTTGTTCGTAAAGTACAAGCTGCACAATACATTGCAACTCACGACGGTGAAGTTTGTCCTGCATCTTGGCAGCCAGGTGAAGACACACTTGCACCTTCACTAGATTTAGTTGGTAAAATCTAAGTATCAGATTTATTCCTACTATAAGGGCAGGTAACTGCCCTTAAATCAACGAACATCCGTTTGTTGGTGCCTCCTATATATCAATATACTTGTTTAAGCACATGCATTATTTGGCATGGGAGGCTTGCTGTTTAAATTTTCCTAAAAGGGTTAAGCCATGTTAGATAACAACATAAAAAATCAATTAAAAAGCCATTTTGAATCGCTTACTCAACCTGTTGAGCTGCTTATTGCCTTGGATGACAGCAAAAAATCAGCAGAAGTAGAAAGCTTAGCGAACGATTTAGCCTCACTGAGCGATAAATTTACGGTAATGAACAATCCTGATACAAGCGCGCGTCGCCCGTCAATGGTTGTACATTCACCTATTAAAAACACTCATATTACGTTTGCAGGCGTACCTATGGGCCACGAATTCACAAGTTTAGTGCTAGCACTTTTACATACTGGCGGACACGCAAGTAAAGCTAAAAGCGAAGACATTAAGCAAATACAATCGCTTACTCAAGAACTTAACTTTGAAGTATATATAAGTTTAAGTTGCCAAACGTGCCCGCAAGTAGTCCAAGCACTTAATACTATGGCAGCGACAAACAGCAATATTAAAGCGACCATGATTGATGGCGCATTATTTCAAAGTGAGGTAGAAGAGCGAAATATTTTAGCTGTACCGGCTGTATATTTAAATGGCGAACCATTTAGCCAAGGTGCACTAAGCCTTACCGACATACTCAATAAAGTAGATAGCAAAGGGGCACAGCGTCAAGCTGAATCGCTAAGTAAAAAAGATAAATTTGATGTACTTGTAATTGGTGGTGGGCCTGCGGGCGCATCGGCTGCGATTTACTCAGCACGAAAAGGGTTAAATACGGGTATTGTTGCCGACAGATTTGGTGGACAAGTTGCAGATACATTAGCAATAGAAAACTTTATTTCGATTAAGGCGACTGAAGGGCCAAAATTGGTTGCCCAGCTTGAAGAGCACGTTAAAGAATACGATGTAGATGTAATGCATAATCAGCGTGCAGCGGCACTTGGTTATAACAATGGCTACGAAATTACACTAGAAAATGGCGCAGTACTCAAAGCTAAGTCGCTCGTACTTGCCACTGGTGCACGCTGGCGCGAAATGAACGTACCAGGGGAGCAAGAATATCGCGGCCATGGTGTGGCATATTGCCCACATTGTGATGGCCCTTTATTTAAAGGTAAACCTGTTGCCGTAATTGGCGGTGGCAATTCGGGTATAGAAGCGGCAATCGATTTAGCTAATATTGTGCAAAGCGTTACGGTACTTGAATTTGCAGACACATTACGAGCTGATGAAGTGCTTATTCGTAAAGCTAAAAGCATGGCTAATATTACCATTATCAAAAGTGCACAAACTACCGAAGTACTTGGCGATGGTAAAAAAGTAACTGGCTTAGTGTACACAGATAGAGTGTCGGGAGAGAGCAAAGAGCTTGAACTTGCCGGTATATTTGTACAGATAGGCTTAATACCAAATACCGAATGGTTAAAGGACAGCGACCTTGAATTAAGCAAATTTGGTGAAATACTGATTGATGCTAAAGGCGCAACGTCACTACCAGGAATTTACGGCGCGGGGGATGCAACCAATACTCCTTTTAAACAAATTATTATTGCAATGGGCAGCGGTGCAACAGCAAGTTTAGGTGCATTTGATTATTTAATTCGTCACTCTGAAGAAGCTGATCAAAGCGCTGCTTAATGTAATTAGTAAAAATTCTCTTGATATAACAGCAAGGCTACACCCATAGCTGTTTGTTAACCCAAGCCGCCCTTCTCCAAAGGCGGCTTTTTTATGTTAATGAAATCTTAGTGAGGTATTCGCTCTTCAAGCCAAACTCTGAGCTTCTCTGGATCTTTAATAAAAGGTATCCTCACCCAGCTTCCATAAGCATATAAGTGGATTGTGGAGTAGCCACAAATACGGCCTAAAATTGTTGTGACTTGCTCTACATTTTCAACGCTTTTGAAACCTAGTTTGTCTTCTCTTCTTGTTAGTATTCCACTAAATACGGTTATAGAGTTGTCTTTAGTGAGAACTTCTATAAAAACTGCTTCCAATATTTTATGAGAATCTTTCAGGACATAAATTGCAGGTAAAACGACTAAGCTTAGTAGAACATCATTTTTGAACTGCTCACCTATCAATTCTTGCCCTATGAATGAGAAAATTAGATAGACTAATCCTAGGCCAAGGATTCTAGTAGCAATTTCTCCTAATGCCTCGATCGAACGCCAGAACTTAGCAATTTTAATTGTTGGCAAAATATCCCCGTAACACAAAGTTTTTAATAGGCCTTTATGATTTATTAATCACAGCCACCAGAATCACCGCCGCTACAATTTGTATGAGAATGCGATGAGTTACTGCTAGAGGAAACTGATGAGTCACTGCCAGTATAAGCTGATGATCCACGTGATGGCTTAGCACTGATAAATGTAACTAACAGCAATACGCCTGATACGATAACTATTGTTATTGATGAGCTCCATTGCCCAGTGGAAACGCCTTTAAATACTGCAACAATAAGTACTGTTAGTAATATAGTTCTAATTATGTTTTTCATTTTATGTTCTTATTTTTTACCAGTGGCAGTGCAGTAAAAATTAGCTGATTTTTACGGTATGCTCAAGCGCGTTAATAACTGCCTTTTCAAGTATGGGTAGTTTAAACGGTTTTGATATAAACATATCCATACCGGCTTGTTTGCAGGCAAGTTTGTCTTGTGATGAAGTGTTAGCTGTTATTGCTGCTATGTAGGTTCCTTCATGCGAGCAGATTTTTTCTGATCTAAGCTGCTTTGTTGCCTCAAATCCATCGAGTATGGGCATTATGCAGTCCATAAAAATAAGGTCATAATGCTTTTGGCGACATTTTAATACAGCATCTTGGCCATCAACTGCAGAGTCGGCTTTTATATTAAGTTTGCCTAAAGAAGCATGAAGTACCAACCTATTAATATCGTTATCATCGACTACAAGTACTGATAGTTCACTGCCATTGATATCTAACGTTGATTTGAGGTTTTCTTGTTTTTGTTCTGTCCCTTTCTCAATAGGAATATTTACTAAAAACGTAGTGCCTTTATTAGGTGTACTTTTTACCTTTATTTTGCCGCCCATATATTCAACAAGTTCTTTTACTATTGCAAGGCCAAGGCCTGTTCCACCTTTTGAATTTTTAGCATCTACTTCTTGAGAAAAAGGAGAAAACAGTGATTCTAAAAAGCCTTTACTCATTCCTCGGCCTGTATCAGACACTTCAATATTTAAACTTAGCTTAGTTTTTACTTTAGAAAGGCTGGTGTTTAGTGTAACTGAACCATTTTCAGTGAATTTAAGTGCATTACTCAGTAAGTTAGAAGCAATCTGGCTAAGGCGTGTGTTGTCGCTAAACGCCCAGCAGTTGTCATCAATTGTATTATTTACTTGTAGCGTTACATGCGTGTTTTTAAATAGAGGTGTATATAAAGAAGTTAAATCGGTAAAAATTGTTTTTAGTAAAAAGTCAGTAGGTTCAAGCTTTAGCTCACCATGATTAATTTTAGAAAAATCGAGCACTTCGTTAATAATACTAAGTAAAATATCGGCGCTTCTAAGGCCTATTTTAATTTTTTCAGCGCGAACTTCTTCACTGTGTTCATCAACTAATGTGGTTAGCATACCTGTAATGCCATTCAGTGGGGTTCTTAATTCGTGGCTGATTTTGGCAAATAGCATGCTTCTGTCTTCAAGTAGGCGCTCTGCTTGAGCTTGCTTTTGTTTAAGCTCTTCTCGGAGCATTACTGACTCGGTTACATCTTGGCAGGTGCCAAATAATCGGACACATCGGCCTTCATCAAATTCGGCCTCACCAAAGGTAGCCACCCATAAATGTTTATTTTTAGCGGTTACTATTTCTAGTTCTAAATTCCATTTTTTGCCTTTTTCTATGGCTAATTCTACCGCGCGAGTAATGCTTTCACGACTTGGACCTTCTTTATAAAACTCGACTGCAGAATTCATTTGCGGTTGAAATTGTTCATCCACCTCATGTATGAGGTATGTTTGCTCGCTCCAGGTAATTTTATCGGAGATTAGATCAACCTCCCACGTACCTATATTTGCAACGTGTTCTAACTTTAATAAAGTATTACTATTTTTTATGAGTTGTTCTTTAGCTTGGGTGCGAGCAAATTCCGATCCAAGCCATTGTGCAAATAATTCGATGTAGTCATAAGCATCATCGTTAAAAGCGAGGGAGTCTTTTGCGGATGAAAAGTTAACGGTGCCAAATATTTTATCACCAATTTTTATTGGCGCGCCAATATAAGACTCTAACTGAAAGTTTATATAACAGGGGTGGTTTGCAATTGCGCTTTGAGATGCTTTATGAAAGGCAAGTGCAGAGCCTGCAGCGAGCGTATGTACGCAATAGGTGCCTTGTAATTCAAACACGGTACCGGGTAAAAGTGAGTTGTCAGGGGTTTTGGCATATAAAACGGTGTAGCTGTTTTCATCTACTTTACTAATAATACCTAGTTCAAGGTCAAATACTTCTAACCCAAACACTAAGAGCTTATTAATTTTACTTTCAAAATCAAGAGATTGATTAGAAACTATATCGTGAAAACATCGTAAAAAATTCAAAAGAAAACACCCCGTAAGCTTTTGTTCAATTTATATAATACATAGGCCAATTAGGGCATTGGTATTAGTTTAAAATCCAGTTTAGCAGTTTTAATTACTAATAACTAAAATTGATACGTATTA
>NZ_PJBR01000230.1:0-11179 GCF_002863625.1 Pseudoalteromonas sp. MelDa3
TCACATTTATTATTAATCTTGAATAATTAGTCCAACGATAACCACACACCTACAGCAACCATTAAGCTACCGGCAATACGGTTCATCCATTTTATATTATCGCCACGAGCTAAAAATAAACGTAAGCTTTTACCGCCTGTTGCGTAAGCTAACATACTTAAAAACTCGGTGGTCATTATAACGCCAAGCAATACTAAAAGCTGAGGGGCTACAGCATGCTCAACACTAATAAACGGCGGTAATAACGAGATCATAAACGCCCACCCTTTAGGGTTAGCAATTGCGGTTACAAAACCTTGCGTAAATAACGACTTCCGACTTACGTCACTTGGTTTTGAGGTATCGACCGACATTTTGCCTTTGGCTCGCCACATGTTAACGCCAATATAAATTAAGTACGCACCGCCTACCCACTTTAAAATAGCGAACGCATCTGGGTAATTTAGCATTACGCTTGCAACGCCTAATACCGCAGCTATAGCAACGGTTGCTACGCCTAACAGCTCGCCTATCATCATCCATAATGTGCGGCGCACGCCAATGCTCATACCGAGTGTCATGGCAAGGGTCATACACATACCAGGCGTTATCGACACAAAAAAGAACGTAGGAATAAAAACCGCAAGTGCTGCTACATCAATCATTAATTTACTCTCATATTAAAAGCAAAAACGCGGCTATAAGTAGCCGCGTTGTTGCTTACTCATGTTTATTACTATTGCCCAGTACTTACCACGGGTTCAGTAATGACCTCTACTGGCTCTGCTGTATCATTTAGCAAATACTTATCTAACCACTGTTCTTGTTCCCACAACACATGTAATAAGCTTTTACGCGCACGGTAACCATGTGCTTCATAAGGGAGCATTACTAAGCGAGTATCTTTACCTAAACCTTTTAGCGCTGCGTACATGCGCTCACTTTGCATTGGGAAGGCTCCGCAAGATTGAGGGTGGGTCTTCTTGCACTCCACTGTATGTGTAAACATCTATTGCCCAGTACTTACCACGGGTTCAGTAATGACCTCTACTGGATTTGTTGTATCGTTTAACAAATACTTATCTAACCACTGCTCTTGTTCCCACAATACATGTAATAAGCTTTTACGTGCACGGTAACCATGTGCTTCATAAGGGAGCATTACTAAGCGGGCATCTTTACCTAAACCTTTTAGGGCTGCGTACATGCGCTCACTTTGCATCGGGAATGTTCCTGAATTAGGATCTTCCTGACCGTGGATCATTAGCATTGGTTCGTTAATTTTTTTAGCATGGAAAAACGGCGACATATTAGCGTACACACTTTGTGCTTGCCAAAAATCACGCTCTTCTCCTTGAAAACCAAACGGCGTTAATGTGCGGTTATACGCGCCACTGCGGGCAATGCCTGTTTTAAATAAATCGCTATGAGCCAATAAGTTAGCAACCATAAATGCGCCGTATGAGTGCCCTGCTATGGCAATTTTATCTTTATCGGCAATACCTTTTTTAACCAATACATCAACAGCTGCTTGCGCACTTGATACTAACTGCTTTCTAAAGTTATCGTTTGGCTCGCTGCCATCAATACCTACAATTGGCATTTTAGGGTCGTCAAACACGGCAATCCCTTTAGCAAGGTAAGGCATTGGCCCCCAATAACCAATGTAGGTAAATGCATAAGGCGATTCGCGTACTTGTGATGCTACGGCTTTATCTTTGTATTCAAGTGGGTAAGCCCACATAAGTACCGGTAACGGCCCTTGTGTTTTATCGTACCCTGGTGGTAAATAAAGCGTGCCCGAAAGCTCAACACCGTCGTCGCGTTTATAACGTAATTGCTCTTTAGTTACGCCTTTAAATGCAGGGTACGGGTGCTCAAATGTCGTTAATTGCGTTAACGTGTCTTTATCTAAATCACGTATAAAAAAGTTAGGTTGCTCAGTTTTAGATTCGCGAATAGTAATAAAGCGCTCACCTTCGTCGTCAAGCAGAGCGCGTACACGCTCGTAGTATGGCGCTTCTGATTGCCATAAACGCTTGCTGCTATTTGTTTTAACATCGTATTGGTCTAAAAACGGGATATTACCTTGCTCTGAAGCTCCATTACCGCGCAGGTAAATATAACGCCCACCTACAATTTTAATAACGTTTGCGCCTAAATCGTTGCGCTCGTAAATTGCATTACCTGGGTCTTTATACGCATCGTTATAACTACGCTCTGAAAATAGCACGCGGTTTCTGTCGGCATTTCGAGGTTGTACAACAAAGGTGCGTACTTGGCGATCGCTAAAGCGCCAGTCTGTCAGCATTGCTACGTTTTCGTTACCCCACTCAATACCAGAATAACGGCGTTCTACTTTGGCAAATAATTTAGGCTCGCGTTTAAATGGTGCACGTAAGCTGTAAACATAATCATGATGCTCAACGTCGGTTTTCATGTCGCCGCCATCTTGCGCCTGCGCCCAAATAACCTCTGCACCTTGATCGGCTCGCCATTCAAAATCGCGGCGGCCAGTGCGTACACTGTCGTAACCTTGTGGAATGTTATCGGCAAGTGGCTGTTTTGCCAGCTCTGCTAATGCATAGCCGCGCATGCCCCATATTTGCCATGTGCTTGCAAATCGGCTGTAAGGCACTTGATACGAAAACGGCTCATTAATACCCGCTACTAAAATATTGGTAGAATCAGGTGATACCGAAAACGATTTAAATAAAGAAGGGCTACCTATTGCTTGAGTATTGCCATCAAGCGTTATGTAAGCCAGTTGTCCTTGACCGTAAAACTTAAATTGTGATTCATCAAACGGGCTGGTTAATAAATTTTGGTAAGTACGTGCTGGTGCTTTTTCACCAGTACTTTGTTGAATAACAGGCACTACGTTTTGGCTGTTATTTTCAAGCTTTGGCTTACCAAAATTAACAGCAAGATTTGCAACAATGGCGCTGCTATCTGGCAGCCATTTATATGGTGAGGCAGTTAATACCGAATTTAATGCAGCGCTTGAAAGCTCTTTTGCTTGTTTAGTTTCAACGCTGTAAAGCCATAAGTTGGCTTGGGTTGGTTGCTCAACAATAAAAGCTAAATATTGACTGTTAGATGACCATTTAGGTGAGCGAATAATGCCACTAGGTAAGTTGTTAATGCTGATAACTGATCCGCTTTGAACATGCTTTAGCTCCACGGCACTAAATTTGGCACTCACACGAGAGCGCGAAAAATTAGCGGGGTTTAGCTTAATACCAGCAAGCTTAAGCTCTTCTTTTGCAAGTTCATCAAGGGTTACTACACGTTTGCGTTCAAAAAGCGCTAGCCACTGGCCATCGCTCGATAAGTAACTAGTGGGTGCTAACTTAGCGTCAACCAATGCTGCAAGTTCGGGTGAAGGGGTTTGATAGCCCTGCTCGGCGTAACTTGTTGGCACCAATGCCGCACAACAAATAAAGGCAACTAACAGCCTAAAAGCGCTCATGTTTTTATCCTTTTGTTATTTTTACTCTTATAAGCGTATATAAACACGTTTTGCTTTGTTCATAAAGTATTAAGGTAAGTTAAACACCTCTAAAAGATGACTTAATAGTGCTGATTAAGCTAAACTACAGCGCTATTTATTCACCACTGCGGTACTTAAAATACAATGCATAACAAAGCCAAATCAGTCACTATTTTTGATGTTGCAGAGCGTGCTGGTGTATCAAAATCAACCGTATCTTTGGTACTTACCCAAAGCGATAAAGTGGGCAATAAAAGTAAACAAAAAATACTAAAAGCGATTGATGAGCTTGGTTACGTTTATAATCGTGATGCCGCTGCTATGCGCTCAAAGCGCTCAAATTTAGTGGCCATAGTAATAAACGATTTAACTAACCCAACTATGGCGCAACTTGCTACCAGCCTACAACTTTTGTTAAACGAAAGTGGCCTACAAGCCATGATTGTAAGCAGTAATAATAGTCTTGAACTACAAGCAAACGCAGTTAAAAACTTAAAAGAATACAACGCTGCTGCATTTATTATTTGCCCCGTTGCAAATACTTGCCCCAAATGGCTTGATACGCTCAGCGCGCAACACAAAGTAATTACCGTAATGAGTGAAGTGCCCTTTAGCGCAGCTCCTTGCGTATTACCCGACTATAAAAAAGCCAGCCACGTAGCCAGTATGCATTTGCTCTCACAAGGCGTGACAAACATTGCATTTATAGGCAGTGAACTTACTTTAAGTGATTCACAAGCACTACAAAGTGGCTTTAATACCGCTTGCGCGCAGCACAGCATTACACCATTAGCACCCATTCACTGCGCAGTAAACACAGCCCTTAGCGCTAAAAATGCATTTATAGAAGCATATAAACACAACCCCACATTAAACGCAGTGGTGTGTGCAAACGATATTATTGCTCAAGGTATTATTGCCGCTATTAACTCATTAACTCATCACTGTATTAAAGTGGTGAGCTGCCACCATATTCCTAATAGCGCAGTTATAAATAATCACTTAACCACTGTGGCTATAAGTACAACTGATATAGCTAAGCGGTGTCTTTTAATACTGCAAGAGCTACTACAAAATACAGCCCCGCCAGTAAAAACACTGGTAAATGTAAACTTACAAATTAGAGATTCTAGCCAATGAAAAAAGTGCTGGTAATTGGCTACGTATGGCCAGAGCCAAATTCGTCTGCTGCGGGAACGCACATGATGTCGTTATTAAATGCATTTAGAGCGCAAAACTGGGACGTTGAATTTGCAACGCCCGCGCAGCGCACCGACCACATGGTAAACCTTGACGACTTCGGTATAACCAGCCAAAGCATTGCGCTAAACTGCGACAGCTTTGACGAATACGTTAAAGCCTATAATCCAGATATAGTCATGTTTGACCGTTTTATGATGGAAGAACAATTTGGCTGGCGCGTCGATAAACACTGCCCACAAGCCATTAAAATTCTCGATACCGAAGATTTACAATGTCTGCGTAACGCTCGCCACGAAGCGTTTAAAGGTGAGCGTGAGTTTACAACCAGCGATTTACACTCAGACATAGCAAAACGCGAAATTGCCGCTATTTTACGCTGCGACCTAAGCTTAATTATTTCAAGTTATGAAATGAGCCTGCTAAACAGCGTATTTAAAATAGAGCCAAGCCTATTACACCATTTACCGTTTATGGTTGATTTAAGCTCACTGCCTACAAGCACAAAAACGTTTGAGCAGCGCCAGCACTTTATGACCATAGGTAACTTTAGACACGCGCCAAACTGGGATGCTGTACTTTACCTACAAAAAATATGGCCACTTATTCGCAAGCAGCTACCAAAAGCAGAACTACATATTTATGGCTCTTACCCACCACCAAAAGCCACGGCACTAAATAACCCTAAAACAGGGTTTTTAATAAAAGGCTGGGCCGATAATGCATTTGATGTAATGCAAAGCGCACGCGTATGTTTAGCACCACTGCGTTTTGGTGCAGGCATTAAAGGTAAATTGCTTGAAGCCATGATTATGCAAACACCCAGCGTTACCACCAATATTGGCGCAGAAGGCATGCATAACGATTTACCATGGCCGGGGAAAATAGCCAACACAGCCGATGACTTTGCCAACGCTGCCATTGAAATGCACAACAATCAAAGTGACTTTGAACAAGCGCAGCAAGATGGTAATACACTCCTTAATACGCTGTACGATAAAGCCCAATTAAGCGCAGCGTTAATTAAAAAAATTGATTCAATAAGTTGCGATTTAAGCGCTCATCGCGAAAAAAACTTCACAGGCCAAATGCTCAAACATCATACAATGCGCAGCACTCAATACATGTCGCAATGGATAGCTGAAAAAAATAAAAAATTAGATTAAAAATGACTAGACACACACCAATTAGTGTTTAAAATCGCGCCCATCAAACGTGGGCAGTTTTAGCTGTATTGTCTATATTTTTAGCTTAGTTATCGCAATATTTGGTCCAAAAAGATTTGAAAACTGCAACCTTTACAGAAAAACGCAAATTTATCGTTAAATTGGGTAAAATGCTTCACAAGTATGGCACCCCAGCCTACCGCCTAGAAGCCCACCTAATGGAAGTGGCTACTTACTTAGGACTTAAATCGTCATTTGTTATGTCGCCAACCTCTGTAACGTTTGTTATTTGGACCGATGGCCACGAAGATGAGTACACCCACGTTGCACGTGTAGACCCTGGCGATCACGATTTAGGCTCACTTGCCGACACCGACGACCTTGTAAACCAAATGCTTGACGACAAGCTAAGTTTACAAGAAGTTGATGCGCAGCTAGACGCAATTTTTGTGATGCCAAACCCATATAATAAATTAACAACGGGCGTTGCCTTTGCAACTTCTGGTGGTGCGTTTGCTATGTTAATGGGTACTAGCTGGACTGATGTTATTTGGTCATCGCTGCTTACTTTAGTCGTTTATGTGTTTGTGCTTTGGTCTGGTCGCTCAAAACGCGTAGCTCACATGCTTGAGCCATTAGTTGCCATAATATCAGCAGTACTTGCATGTGCAGTAAGCGTTTATATAACGCCTGAAATAAATATACGCTTGGTAGTACTTTCGGCCATTATTGTATTTATACCCGGTTTAGCACTTGCGCTTGGTTTAGCAGAGCTTGCAGCACGGCATTTAGTGTCGGGCACAGCAAGGGTAATGGACTCGTTTATGCTGTTGTTTAAACTGTATTTTGGTGGTTTTATTGGTATAGGTATTGGCTTTGCACTCTTTGGGCAAGCCGACTTTGTACAACCAGAGCCATTACCAAAATGGACCGCATGGCTGGCTATATTTTTACTTTGTAGCAGCTTAATCGTGATTTTTAGAACCAAACTTAAGCATGCGGTTTGGTCTATTGCATCAGGCTTTATAGCGTACGGCACCAGTATTGGCTCGGCTATGTACCTTGATTACACGTTAGGTACGTTTGTAGGTGCTTTATCGGTGGGTATATTTAGTAACTTGTTTAACCGCGTTGCTAATGCGCCAGCCTCTATTGTGGCCATGCAAGGCTTAATTGTATTAGTACCAGGTAGCAAAACCTATATTGGCTTAAACTCACTAATTGAAGGCCAAGACTTTATATACGCAGAACACATAGGCCAACAAACGTTTTTAATATTTATGTCGCTTGTTGCAGGACTAATATTTGCAAACGTCGCCCTACCGCCTAAAAAGAGTTTGTAAGTGATACTGAGCGCTCGCTTTACTTTGATTGAGTAAAGCGAGTGAAACGTTAAACTAAAACAACGACCAAGTAGCAATTGATGCCAATGCTAAGTGTTTTAGCTCTTTACATCGCACTTGAGTGAGCTCAAAAGCATCGTAGTGATTCCAACACTATACTAAAAAACCTTCCATTTTAATCATATCCTACTTCTAATTTACACTTCCCTATTGAGCAAAAACACTCAATAGGGAAGTAACTTAACTAGCGTGACCAGTTAGTTTTGGCAAGCTCTACAATCTCGTTACCTTTGCCATTTATCAGCGCTTTCATCATGTAAACACTAAAGCCTTTTGCTTGCTCTAATTTGATTTGCGGCGGCATTGAAAGCTCTTGTTTTGCGGTATCGACTTCTAAAACAACAGGTCCTGAGTGATTCATCATTTCGTTCATTGCCGATGGTAATTTTTCAGGGTCGTCCACATAAATCCCTTTTAAGCCACAGGCCTCTGCAATTTTAGCAAAACTTGGGTTTTCTAAATCGGTATCGCTTGATAAAAACCCACTGGCTTTCATTTCCATAGCCACAAAACTAAGTGAGCGATTATTATAAACAACAATCTTTATTGGTAAATTAAGCTGCTTAAGTGAGATTAAATCGCCCATTAACATCGAAAAGCCACCATCGCCACACATTGCAATGACTTGGCGGTCTCTATCAACAGATTGAACTCCCATTGCCTGCGACATGGCATTTGCCATAGAGCCATGATTAAACGATCCAATTAATCTACGCTTTCCATTCATTGATAAATAACGCGCAGCCCACACTGTTGGCGTACCTACATCACAAGTAAAAACAGCATCGTCAGCCGCTTGCTCGTTTAGTAAACGCGTTAGGTATTGCGGGTGAATTAAGTTTTGCGAAGTTTTGCCACTGGCAAGTTCATCAAGATCTTGTCGAGACTCTTTGTAGTTTTTAACACATTTTTGTAAGTGCGAACTGCTCCGTTCACCTTTAATATAATCAAGCAGTGTGGTCACTGAATTTTTAGTATCCCCTAACACGCCACAGTCAATTTGCACGTGTCGCCCAAGTGACGCAGCCTGATTATCAATTTGTAATATGGTGGTATTTTCAGGATAAAAAGCACGATAAGGAAAACTAGTACCAATCATAAGTAACGTATCGGCTTCTTGCATTGCATGATAGCCCGACGCAAAGCCAATAAATCCGGTCATACCAACATCGTAAGGGTTATCGTACTCAATAAATTCTTTACCGCGCATGGCATGCACTATCGGTGCTTGTAATTTTTCGGCTAGCGCAACAATTTCGTCGTGGGCATCCTTACAACCAGCACCACACAACAAGGTTACTTTTTTACTTTTATTAAGGTGAGTCGCCATTGCTTTAATATCAGATAAAGCAGGGGTATACGTTGCTGGCTTTGGCACGTTCCATTTTGGCTTAATAGCTTTGGGCATATCTTTTAATGCAATGTCGCCAGGTAGCACAAGTACACTCACGCCTTTGTTTAGTATTGCTTGTCGCATTGCGGTTTCTAGCAGGTACGGCATTTGCTCAGGGCTCGACACCATTTCACAATATACACTGCATTCTTTAAATAATTCTTGCGGATGGGTTTCTTGAAAATAACTACTGCCAATTTCAGATGAAGGAATATGTGCGGCAATTGCTAATACCGGTACATTATTACGCTGACAATCAAATAGGCCATTAATTAAATGAAGGTTACCTGGGCCGCAAGAACCCGCACACACTGCAAGCTCCCCTGATAAATGCGCTTCGCCACCGGCTGCAAATGCGGCAACTTCTTCATGTCGCGTTCCTAGCCATTCAATTGTTCCCATTTTTCGCAGACTTTCACTAATGCCGTTAAGTGAATCGCCAGTTACTCCCCAAATACGTTTTACGCCAGCTTGTTCGAGGGTTTTAGTGATAAAACTTGCGATATTTTGACTCATAATATAGAACTCCTAAATATTCAGTTATTCTGTAAATTGATTTTTCGCCTCTGATCTATCAAGTAAGTCATCGTTTCGAAATGCGCTCAATTATTGAGAATCGATTAGCTTAAATATTTTGATAATGATAGATATATTGCTACTGAGACTTTATTAACAAACGATACTCCTAGGTTTGCTACGCCTCATACTGATACATAAAACATGAATGTCCGCTTTAAAGTGTTTATGAATATGCGGGTGCGAGATTTTTAGTGGCTTAACTATGAATATGTTATTATGCGCTCAATTATTTTACTGAATGCTTTTCTCTTACTTCTATGTCAAATTCTGCTTCGTGCTTTACATTATTTTCTCAAAATATTGATTCTTTCGCGCTTCCTGAAAAGTTTACTTTCCCTTTTTATTACGAGCCGCAACCATTAGCTGTAGCAGCCACAAAACAATTACAGCAACAACTTGAAACGTTAACGCATTTAAAAGCAGAAAATGCCGGTAAAATGTTTGGGGTTTTAGTGGTGCAAAATGCTAAGCAACAATTAGGCTTTTTAAGTGCTTATTCGGGGCAAATTGAAGGTGATAAAGCCAATATTAGCTTTGTACCGCCAGTTTCTAGCATGCAACTGCAAGACGATAGCTATTTGGCTCAAAGTAAAATAATTAACGATATTAATGCTCAAATTGAGCAATTAGAAAATAGCGAACAACTGCATGAAGTTAATAGCAAACTTGATGATGCAACACAGAGCTACCAGCAAGCACTATTAGCTCAACAGGGAGTAATGCAAGCCGGTCGCCAGCAACGTAAAATACAACGTACCGAAGGCGAATTAGAGCTTAGCGAAAGTGATTTTGAGCAGTTAAAAAATAAGCTTGCAGGGCAAAGTATCGTAGAAAAAAAGCAACTGCTGGCACTTAAAGCCTATTGGCAAAATATAATCGAGTCACTGCAGCAAACACACATCAATATTTCTGATGAAATTGCTCATTTAAAAAAACGCCGTAAAACGCTTTCTAAAAGCTTACAAAAAAAGCTATTTTCCCAGTACCAATTTTTAAATGCAAATGGTGAAACTACAGACTTAAATGCCATATTCGCAGCATTACCTGAGCACACTCCTCCTTCGGGTGCTGGCGATTGTGCAGCGCCTAAATTATTACAATACGCCTATAAGCATGGTTTAAAACCACTTGCTATGGCAGAATTTTGGTGGGGAGCAGCGCCTAAATCAGCAATTAGGCAGCATAAAAACTACTACCCTTCTTGTTACAGTAAATGCCAACCAATACTTGGGCACATGCTAAAGGGTTTAGATGTTGAAGATAACCCGCTACTTATCAACCCAGCCAAGGGTAAAGATTTAAGTATTGTTTATAAAGATGACGACTTACTTGTGGTAAATAAGCCCGCTGAGTTTTTATCTGTGCCTGGCGTTAATATTGATGACTCAGTTTATATGCGAATCAAAACGCAGTTTCCAGAGGCATCAGGCCCACTAATTGTACACAGATTAGATATGTCGACCTCAGGGTTATTGATGATTGCGCTTAATAAACGCGTGCACAAAGCACTGCAAAAGCAGTTTATTGAACGCACCATAGATAAACGTTATGTCGCGTTAGTTAATGGCAACGTAGCTGAGGATAGCGGAGTAATTGATTTACCATTAATGCTCGACTTTGATGATAAACCGCGCCAAATGGTGTGTTACAAACATGGTAAGCCATCACTTACTACCTGGCAGGTTTTAGAGCGTAACAACAACATTACTCGATTACAGTTATACCCTAAAACAGGGCGAACTCATCAATTAAGAGTGCATTGCGCGCACAGTTTAGGTTTAAACATGCCAATTATAGGCGACACACATTACGGGCAAAAAGCCGATAGATTACATTTACACGCTGAGTATTTAGCGTTTACTCACCCAATTACACTTAAACGATTAGAGTTTGAAGTAGCTGCAGATTTTTAATAAAAACACATAGCTACAACGACTATATTATACAATGTGTTGGTTTTTATTAA
>NZ_PJBR01000231.1:0-10948 GCF_002863625.1 Pseudoalteromonas sp. MelDa3
TTTGATGTTACTGAATATAGGAATATAGGAATAGTAGAAAAGTGGTGGAGGGAGCTGGATTCGAACCAGCGAAGGCTGAGCCGTCAGATTTACAGTCTGATCCCTTTGGCCGCTCGGGAACCCCTCCACACTAATTTTATTGCATTTGGCCCCACTTAACTTAGCGGTAAGAAAAGTGGTGGAGGGAGCTGGATTCGAACCAGCGAAGGCTGAGCCGTCAGATTTACAGTCTGATCCCTTTGGCCGCTCGGGAACCCCTCCAATGCAACGGCGCTGATAATAGCAAATTGCGTATTTAAGTAAAGAAAAAAGCTAAAGAAAATTGAAATAAAGCCGATAAATATCTATCAGTTACCACAATCGGCTAAAGACTATGCAAATAGATGATTTGTTAATCACAGAGAGTCAGTTAAACAGTAGACTCAATAATAGTGTGCATGAAAATCGCCGTGGCGAATTTGCACTATTATTAGCGATGCTGTCACATGACGCACTCGACTTTAGTCAATTTCATTTACCAAAAACTGAAATAGATAATTTAGTTATAGAAGAAGAGGCGTTAAGAAAGCAATTTGGCGCCGGTCCAAAGCAACTTTTAGCCCCTGATGAATATAATATGTTGGTTGGACAATTTAATGCTTCATTAATATCCCAAGAAGGAGAGCGCTGTGGTATGACAAGTATTAAGCTAAGACAATGCTTAAGCCCTGAACCACTTGCGATTAGAAATGATGATAAGCATATTCCACTTAATATAATAGATAACTGTGAGCTTGCCGTCAGAAGAAGAATTAAAAGCGAACAAACCCAACTATCTAACCCCCCTATAGATGCGGCTGCTTTTTACGACAGCCTTAATAATGATGCATTACATCAACCACTTCACCTTATTGCTGTGTGATATATGATTGTAATAATCATCAGTTAATATATGCTTTATAACGGGTCTGCTTTATATATTTGCTAATAATTGATTTAATGAAAAAAAAGCATCCAAAAATTAAATGCAATTGCTATAATGGCATCAAATGGTATGACATGAAATGCCATTATCATTAAACCAAGGTAATTAGGAACGTAATGAAGAAAACATTCACGCTAAATCACGAGAAAATCAAATACCCTCGTATGGTTGATGCTGCAAAGCACGAAGTGAAAAAATATTTGAAAAGAGAGCGTAATAAAACGCTACCTGAAGATGCTGACTATTGGGCATTTGACTGTAAGTTTGGTAACACAGCTGAAGATGCGCAAGTTGTGCACGTAGCTGAATTAAGTAACCAAATTGGCGAAATTGAAAAGCAAGGTTTGACCTCTTTCTATGTAGAGATTTTAGCTCGACCTGCTCAACGTCAACAGTTAGATTTAGATGATGACGAATAACATTTAATTTAATTAAGTGTTCGAAGTTTTAAAATGAGCCCAAGTGGCTCATTTTTTGTTTTTATGTATTAAAGATTCACCATAAATCATTTTATTAGTAACTAATAAGTAGAGCTTTACTTTATTAACATTTGCATAACAAAATGTAGTGATATAGGGTGTGTTTAATAAAAAAAACAAAACAGTTGTACCATGCCGATAAATTACTCTGACCATCAATTAAAATTAAGCTTAAAGAACTCTAAGGTACTTGTCGTTGACGATCAGCTATTGAGCCTCATAGTATTGAAAAAAATATTATCAGAGCATTTTAGTGTAACAACAACGAGCTGTGGTAAGGATGCGATTGAAATTTGTAAACATAATCCGCCAGATATAATACTACTCGATATTAATATGGAAGGAATGAGTGGTATTGAAACATGTCTAAAATTAAAAAACATATCTGAAACACAAGATATTCCTGTTATTTTTGTTACCTCATCTGAAAATCAAGAAGAAGAGTGCTGGGAGGCCGGGGCTGTAGATTTTATAAAGAAACCAACTAACTCGGAAACTTTATATAGAAGGGTGCGCGCCCATATTACGATGAAACTGCAACATGACTTACTCAATCAAAAAGTATTTCTAGATGATTTAACAAAGGTATTCAATCGTCGTTATTTTGATGCGCATTTTTCTAAAATGGAACGAAGCGCTTTGCGAGAAAAAGTCGACTATGCGCTCTTACTCATCGATATAGATTACTTTAAGCAATACAACGATCTTTATGGTCATGTGCAAGGTGATACGGTTTTAAACCTTGTTGCACAAACTATTACTAATAGTTTGCAAAGGCCAACCGATTTTGTTGCGCGTTACGGCGGCGAAGAGTTTGTAGTTGTCCTACCGCATACAAGCATTGAAGGTGCAATTTGTGTTGCTGATAAAATTAAACAAAATGTGGTCGATTTAGGAATATTACACAGATATTCAGAATATGACTTTGTGACTATTAGTATTGGCGGTGCAACCCTACAACCATATGTAAATAACAAAAACACGTTGCAGATCGCAGATGAAAAAATGTATGAGTCCAAAATGCAAGGTCGTAATCAAGTGTGTTTTTAAGTTTAGCTAGCTAATAAATCACTCTGCCACTTAAAAACACCTTGTAGGTAATAAATATTAAATAAGATTATTTATTACACGCTATGACATTTTTTGTACTTTTTCTTGCTACCACATGGGCAGTCATCATTTCTGCCCACTTTAATATCTTCAACAGGATATATAGTGCCATCTAAATAACGCCATTGAGTGCTTTCTTTAATAAACTGCGATTTTTCGTGAAGCTCACAAAATAAGTTTTGATAAAAATATTGGGCTTTAAATTCTACAGTGCCGGTATCGCCATCATGGCTTGACCCAATTACATCAAGATTTATAAATCGACAGCTGTTAGCAAAATCATTGATTTCTTTAACCGGATTTTCAGCTTGTTTTTCTTTTGCGTAGGTTTGATAAACATATTCTGCATTTTTAATAACATAAGCACTGAATCGTGAGCGCATAAGTTGTTCAGGAGAGTCAGCTTGCTTAACAGATAAGTGAAGCGGCTCGCAGCAATAGGCATAATTGTGCCCACTGCTGCAAAAACATAATGTGGTATTGAGTGAAGTCATAATAATAATACAAAGTCTAAAACATTAGTTTAACAAGCTTATTGGGCGAGTGATATCTCTGTTGTTTGAGACTTTTTAGTAAAACAGTATAGTTTTGTATTCGTTTTACTTAAATCGAACGATAGATTCGTAAGTAGTTGGTTATTAACTATATCGGTCCAGGTAATTACCGCTGCAAAGTTTCCGTTATGTAATGCAGAATTTAATACATACTCTAAATTTACTAGGTGCTTTTGTCTAATAACAAGTAATTTACTTGTATCAATAGAGCATGAGTCAAGTAAAGCTTTGCTAGGTACATGATCTGGAGCAATTAGTAACGTCCATGCATTAGAGCTATTGTATTGGTGTAATACTTTTAAAAGCTCAAAGGTCGCTGAAATTTCATCTTCAATTTGAATCAAATTCACGCAATCGCTTTGCTCATCTTGTTGGTAACTTTTAACTGTTCTTACGGTAATAGGCTGTAACATAATTTCACTCACTGGGTTTTTATACAGTATTCATATACAGTAGTTTATACAGTGCTTTCGTGCAAGCCTTTTATGCTATTTATTTGTACAGTTATTCAGCTTTTGATCATTGTTTTTATTTTTTTAATTTATAATTCTTTATTAATCAGGTTGTTATAGGGTTGTTTTTGAGAAGGTATTCTAAAAATAAATTTTTGAGCAGTGTCTTCATTTTGGGGTTTTATACTGTATAGGATTATCTTTGTAACCATATACAGTATTTTTTACACTGCATACAGTACTTCTGCCATAGCTAGCTTATGTGTTTTCACTCGTGCGAGGGATCATATGAGAAAACTGGAGTTGGTGGATTTGTTCGTACAAACTTGCCGCATAACATTGAGCATCTTTAAATCGCTTAGTTTCGATATGTTTGCGTATATCTGTAACCGCTGCAGTGGCAGGGGCGTACCCTTGGCTACTTGCTAAGCTTAACCAAGCTACAGCATGAAATACACTTTGTGGCACGCCTTCACCTTTCACAAAAAATAAACCTAAATAAAACTGTGCTCTATGGTTTCCCGCCATTGCAGCAAGTCGCATCCATTTTGCAGCCAATGGAGCTTGATTATTTTTTAAATAATATAGGGCTTTATTTAACGTACTTTGCTCATCTTTTTTATTATCAACGGGCACAGAGGTATTTTCGGGTTGAGTAACAAAACCTAAAATATTATCTAGCTGTTGCTCTAAGTCTTGCTCACAAGGTGTTGTTTTAAGCATATTGGTTCATTTATTATTTTAACTACTTTAACAGTTTAGTATATAGCAAGGTAAAATGTCCTGTAAAAGATAATTTTTATGTTAAAATCTCGCCACTTTTTACTATCACAAGTTTATTATGTTCGAAGCCTTATTTAAACTGAGCGAAAATAATTCAACAGTTAAACGCGAATGCGTTGCTGGCCTAACTACCTTTATAACTATGGTATACATTGTATTTGTAAACCCGGCTATGCTCGCAGAGGCTGGGATGGATCAAGGGGCTGCATTTGTAGCGACATGTATAGCAGCTGCGATAGGCTGTTTTATAATGGGTTTATGGGCTAACTATCCATTAGCATTAGCGCCTGGTATGGGACTAAATGCCTTTTTTACGTATGGTGTCGTATTAGGAATGGGTTATACCTGGCAAGCCGCGTTAGGGGCTGTATTTATGTCGGGTTGTATATTTTTGTTTTTAAGCTTATTTAAAGTCAGAGAGTGGATTATTAATGCCATACCTCTGGTGCTCAAGCGAGCAATCGCAACGGGTATAGGTGCTTTTTTAGCATTAATTGCCCTTAAAAATGCAGGCATTATTGTCTCAAGCCCGGCAACATTAGTACAGTTGGGCGACATTACTTCTCCAGGACCGTTATTGGCTATATTAAGCTTTTTTGTAATTGCAGCGCTTTTATATCGCGACTTTAAAAGTGGCGTGCTTATTAGTATTTTATTAGTGACTGGCATTGCTCTAAGTTTTGGGCTTGTTGAATATCACGGTGTTATGGCTATGCCACCATCAATAATGCCTACTTTTATGCAGCTAGATTTTGCAGCCGCTTTTGATATATCAATGATGAGTGTTATTTTTGCTTTCTTGTTTGTCGATCTTTTTGATACTTCGGGTACATTAGTTGCGGTAACTCAAAAAGCAGGTTTAGCTGATGAAAAAGGTAACATGCCTCGTTTAGGGCGCGCATTAAGTGCTGACAGCTCAGCAACAATTGCAGGTGCGATGCTAGGTACGTCTACGACTACATCGTATATAGAATCGGTTGCTGGTGTATCTGTTGGCGGACGTACTGGCTTAACAGCTGTAGTTGTAGGCATTTGCTTTTTACTAATGATGTTTTTTGCACCGCTTGCACAAATGGTACCGGCTTATGCTACGGCAGGCGCTATTTTATATGTCGCTGTTCTGATGCTGCAAAATTTAAAGTTTGTAAACTGGGATGATATGACCGATGCAATTCCTGTTACTGTGGTATTACTAATGACACCATTAACGTTTTCGATTGCGCACGGTATTGCACTTGGTTTTATATCTTATACGGCGGTTAAAGTCTTGTGCGGCAAGCAAGATCAAGTCAGTATTAGTGTTTGGATATTAACAGCCTTGTTTGTTTTCAAGTTTGCATTTTTGTCTTAATAGCTAACAAAAAAGCCTGCACAAATTTTAATTTGTGCAGGCTTTTTTAATGCTTTTATAAAAGCACTACCATTTCTTTTTAGGAGCAAACAGTATATCTAAGTCGTCTTGCTCTTCTTCTGTTTTCTTTTTAAGTGCGCTTGCATTAGAAGCTCGCAGTTCAACACTAATTGCTTCTAAGTAACCCTCAACTTCTAGCCGTTTTGTTGTTACGTATTCGTCAGAGTAGGTAACTGCGCTGAGTGTTGCCTGCGCTTTTTCAAAGTACTGTCTTGCAGAGCCAACCATACTGGCTGAGCGGGCAGATAGGCCACGTTTTATTTGGCTTTCAATATTAATACGCAGTTGTAGTTTTTCGAGACGTTTATCTTCTAAAACAAAGACTTGGCTATCAATACGACCTTTGCTGTGTTCAGAGCGTAAAATTGAGCGTAATTTTTTAATGCCTTGAATTAGGCCTACAAGTTGTTTGTCATTACTCGGTAGCGTTAAAGCTTCACTGCTATTATCTTGAACTGGATTAGATAAGTGCGTTTTTGCTTCACTTAAGCGGCTTTTAAGTGCTTTAGATGTTTGCGAGTTAGTAACCATTGTATTTAAGGCTTCGTAAATACGGCGCTGTAATGTACGAATTAGATTTTCAGAAAGGGGGATGTTAGCACTATTCATTAGTGCCTCTTCTGTTTCTTCTATTATAGCTTTTTGTTTTGTAAGCTCTTTACGGCGTTCTGCCTCTTGTTTTTCTTTGTGTTGTTGTACAGCACTTACCCAAAGTGCAATCACAATCAATGCAACTATAAGCACTATTATAATAGAAACGATCATGGTGTAATTCTCGGATATATAACCTAATTATTTAATCTTACATTAAATATACGTTAACAGGGTAGCTTTGCGCCGATTAACTTAAAAAATATACCAAAAAATTGATAGGTTGAGCTCTTTATAAACTGCAGTAAGCCTAAGGGCTTATAAACTAAAGCTGAATAATCATCGCTACCTGAAGCATATTTATTATGCTAGCCTTGAGCTCTAATCAGATAATTGCACACCTAAAGACCTAAAGTGCTATTTTACGTAAATAACACTTGGTTTTAAGCGGTATTGCCTTTATAAATAATATGAATAATAACGTTAAAATTTGCAGCCATGAAATTACAACAACTCAGATACATCGTAGAAGTACAAAATCATAAATTAAATGTTTCAGCGACTGCTGAGAGTTTATTTACCTCGCAGCCAGGAATTTCTAAACAAGTACGCATGTTAGAAGATGAGTTGGGTGTGCAAATTTTTGGTCGCAGTGGTAAGCATTTAACGCATGTAACCGGTGCCGGCGAAGATATTATTAATATTTCTCGTGAAATACTCTCTAAAGTAGAAGGTATTAAAGCCGTTGCTAATGAGCATACGCTACCTGATCAAGGTAAGTTAAATATTGCTACAACACATACCCAAGCTCGTTATGCTTTGCCTAACGTAATTCAAGGGTTTATGAAAAAATACCCTGCGGTATCGCTTCATATGCACCAAGGTACTCCACAGCAAATATCGGATGCTGCAGCACGCGGTGATGCCGATTTTGCTATTGCAACAGAAGCACTGCATTTGTATTCAGATTTAGTTATGCTGCCTTGCTACCATTGGAATCGCAGTATTGTTGTCGCTAAAGACCATCCGTTGGCTAAAAAGGCAAATAGTTTAACCGTTGCTGATATTGCTCAATATCCACTCATTACATATGTATTTGGTTTTACGGGCCGCTCAGAGTTAGATAAAGCGTTTAGCGCACACGGGCTTGAACCACACATTGTATTTACCGCAACCGATGCTGATGTTATAAAAACATACGTACGACTGGGTTTAGGAGTTGGTGTTGTTGCTTCAATGGCGATAGATCAAGTAAGCGATACCGATTTAGTGTGTATTGATGCAAGCCACTTATTTGAAGCTAGTACGACCAAGATTGGTTTTAGAAAGGGCAGCTTTTTACGTACTTATATGTATGATTTTATCGAACGTTTTGCACCGCACTTAACTAAAGAGCGAGTAGAGCGAGCAAGCTTATTACGTAACCAAGATGACGTAGATAAGTTATTTGCAGATATAGAGTTACCCGTTAAATAATGTCACTACATTAAACGAATAATAAAAAAGCCGCCTATTTTAAAAATAGGCGGCTTTTTCTTTTTATAGCGAGCTGATTAACATTCGATAATATTAACAGCCAATCCACCGCGAGCGGTTTCTTTATATTTAGTTTTCATATCGTTACCAGTTTCAAGCATGGTTTTAATCACTTTATCAAGCGATACCTTTTGCTCGCCACTGCCACGTATAGCTAAACGTGAAGCGTTAATTGCTTTAATAGCGCCCATTGCATTACGTTCAATACACGGTACTTGTACTAAGCCACCAACAGGGTCGCACGTTAGGCCTAAATTATGTTCCATACCAATTTCTGCTGCGTTTTCTACTTGCACAACATTGCCACCAACAATTTCTGTTAATGCGCCTGCAGCCATAGAGCACGCAACGCCCACTTCACCTTGGCAACCTACTTCGGCACCCGATATAGAGGCATTCTTTTTATATAAAATACCAATAGCAGCAGCGGTTAATAAATAACGCGTGGCTATATCGCGGTCTACTTCTTTCACAAATGTGTGATAGTACATAAGCACAGCCGGTAAAATACCCGCAGCACCATTAGTTGGTGCGGTAACTACACGGCCACCTGCCGCATTTTCTTCGTTTACGGCAAGGGCAAATAAATCAACCCAGTCCATTGCACGAAGCGGGTCGTTACTGACCTCTATATTTAGTTTTAAGTATAAGCTGGGCGCACGGCGTTTTACTTTTAAGCCGCCAGGTAAAATACCTTCGGTGCGCATACCACGGTCAATACAAGCCATCATTACTTTCCAAATATGGAACAATGTGTCTTTTACTTCGTCTTCAGTGCGCAGTGTTTTTTCGTTTTTCATCATCAAGGTAGAAACACTAAACCCAGACTCTTTACACATCTCTAGTAGTTCTTTTGCGCTGCCAAATGGGAAAGGGGCTGGATTTTCTTCTCTAATATCAAGGGCCGCCTGTTTTTCGTTTTCAAACTCTTCGTCGGTAACAATGAAGCCACCGCCAATAGAGTAATATACTTTGCTGTAAATTTTTTCGCCGTTGTTTGAGGCGATAATTTCCATTGCATTAGAATGCTTAGGCAGTGTTTTACGACGATGAAAAACAATAGCACCTTGTTTTGGAAACTTAGCTTTGTGTGTTTTGTTTAGATAAATAACCTGATCTTTTTCAATGGTTGCTAAAATGTCGTCGACTAAATCGGCGTCAATTGTTTCAGGATCGTAACCGGCTAAACCAAGAATTACGGCTTTACCCGAGCCATGGCCAACACCTGTTTGACCAAGAGAGCCATAAAGCTCTACTTTAATATCGGTCACATTTGCTAATAATTGTTGTTCTTGTAGGTCATTAACAAATAAGCGTGATGCGCGCATTGGGCCAACGGTGTGTGATGACGAAGGGCCAATACCAATACTAAACATATCAAATGCACTGATCATAATGTGTGTGTCTCTACTTTGTTTTATCAGCACGAAGCTGCTCTTTGAACGGTCGAGCATGATAACGTGGAATTGTGATTGTGTAACTACTAATAACGAAGATTTAAACTGGTAAGGCGAGTTGTTTTGTAAAGTTTTTTATAATGCTTGCAGTCGCACCCCATAGTAAACCATGCGGCGTTTTAAAACCTTGCAAAATAACCGTTTTCCCAAATCGTTGAAAAGGTAAGGGTTGCCAGTTAGCTTCGTTATTTAATTCAGTAACAGAGAGCAAAAAGCTCGCTTGTACTTCATTATAGTCATTTTCCCAGGTGGTGTTTTTTTTGAGTAAACCCACATAGGGGCTAATACTAAAACCCGTTAAGGTTGAATACTCAGGTAAGTGACCTAATACATTAACGTTGCTTTGGGCAATATTTAGCTCTTCTTTTAGTTCGCGAAGTGCTGTGGTGCGAAGGGTAATGTCGCTTACTTCAAACTTGCCTCCGGGCAAACAAATCTCCCCAGGGTGATGGTGTAAATAAGTAGGGCGTTTACACAGTAAAATATGTGCATGGTTATCTATATCAATAATTGGCAGCATAACCGCGCTAGCGCGTTTTTTACGTGTGTCTTTTAACTGATTTGGCGCAGCTGTAGGGCTTAACAGAAACCGCGCCATAATGTGTTCACTATTCAAAACGACCTACTGTTTTAATAAAGGGAGGATTTTATTTACTTTATCGTAAGTTTCTTGATATTCCAATTCGACTTTAGAATCAGCGACTATTCCGCCACCTGCCCAGCAGTAAATTTGCGCTTTGTGGCACACCAAGGTGCGAATAGTAATACTCGTATCCATATTTCCACATGCACTTAAATAACCAATCGAACCACAATAAATGCTGCGGCGATGTGGTTCTAGTTCTTCAATTATTTCCATCGCTCTAATTTTGGGCGCACCGGTGATTGAGCCACCCGGAAAAGCAGCTTTTAGCTGATCGACCGCTGTTTTACCTTCATCAAGTTCTGAGGTTACCGTGCTTACTAAATGATGCACTGCCGGAAAGCTTTCAATAGCAAAAAGGGAAGGGACGTGAACGCTGCCTGGTTTTGCTACTTTGCCTAAGTCGTTACGTAGTAAATCAACAATCATGACATTTTCAGCGCGATCTTTAGCTGATGCTGCGAGTATTTTCGCTTGGCGTTGATCCTCTAGTGCATCTGCTTTTCGCGGCAGTGTGCCTTTAATTGGCTTGGTTTCTACAACGTTATTGTTTACAGATATAAAGCGCTCAGGAGAAATTGATAAAATAGCCCCTTGAGGGTGATTTATAAAGCTCGAAAACGGCGCTTTATTTGCCTCACGCAGTTTAATATAAGCTGCCCAAGGGGAGCCTTCAAACTGAGCGTTAAAGCGCTGCGCTAAATTAATTTGGTAACAATCGCCACTTTTTAAATACTCCTCAATTTGGGCAAACTTTGCAGCGTATTCCGTTTCGCTCATATTTGATTGCCAGTCGCTGTTTAGGGCAAAGGACTGCGTATTAACTTGGGAGTTAACGTGTGTATTTAAATATTGTTGATAAAGCGCTAATCGATCGGTGTTTGGCTGCGATACATAAAACCAGCTTTGTTGCTGCTTGTCGTAAATAAGGGCATCTAAGTAAAGGCCAATAGCCATTTGGGGAAGGT
>NZ_PJBR01000232.1:0-10816 GCF_002863625.1 Pseudoalteromonas sp. MelDa3
TCGGAAGATTTAGGCCACTCTAAAATTGCGACTACCGATCAAATTTATATTCAAACAAATATTAAAGAGCGAGCAAAATCAGGACTTAAAAGGAAAATTTAATGGAGTATTTAGTAATAGCATTTATAGGCGGATTATTTTTAATTTATTCTTTAACACTTCGCCAGTTAGAAAAAACAGAAGTAACAGGTCCAATGTTTTTTGTTGTTGGCGGAATATGTTTAGCTTTAATGCTACCCAACGAAGGGGATAAAATAAAAGAAGGTGTTGATCTTTTATTACCATTTATAGAGCTTACGCTAAGTATATTTTTATTTTCTGATGCAGCTAAATCAAAGCTAAGTGTATTAAGGCATAGTTTTCAGTATCCTAGTTTACTATTGTTTGTTGCCCTACCCTTAACTTTGTTACTTGGTATTGCTGTTGCTTTATTTTTCTTTGCTGAGCTTTCACTTATTCAAGCAGCGTTGCTCGCTATTATTTTAACACCTACTGATGCGGCATTAAGTAAAGGGTTACTAGCAAGTACACAAGTGCCTGAAAAAATACGCGAAGGAATAAATACTGAAAGTGGTTTGAACGATGGATTATGCGTACCCATATTTTTAATATTTATATTACTCGCTAAAAATCCTGATTCAGCTATTACTGCAACACAAACATTAAGTGTGTTTGGCCGAGAGCTTGGCTTGGCTTTATTAATAGCTATTACAAGTATTGTTGTTTTTATACCGAGTTTAAACTTTGCAATGAAACGTCATTACTTTGCACAAAATACCAGTCCATTTTTATTACTCGGTTTTGCTATGGCTGTGTTTTCTGTCACTCAGTATTTTCATGGCAGTGGATTTATTGCGGTGTTTATTGCAGGCTTATTATTTGATAAATTTTCGACCGAAGAAGTTAGAACAGAATTAATTGAAGACTCAGAGCACATAGCAGATTTCACATCGTTAATGATTTGGTGCTTGTTCGGGTTTGTTTGTGCTTACTTAGTTATTCCTAAATTAAATACTGAAATTATAATTTACGCTTTATTAAGTACAACATTGATTAGAATAATTCCAGTTATGCTGTCTCTGCAGTTTACGGCATTGAGTATTAAAGAGCGTTTTACATTTGCGTGGTTTGGGCCAAGAGGATTAGCATCAATTGTTTTTACATTGATGGTGATAGATACGCAAATAGAAAACAAATATCAAATAGCGACAATAGCAATGACGACTATTCTATTTAGTGTATTTATACATGGTATTAGCACTAAACCTATTGCTGATAGTTTTGTTAAAAAATAATTATTTAAACTAGGTAAATTAAGAATACGTATTAAAAAAGGCGTAACGGTTATTTTCATCACTGATGAAGTTAATCGTTGCGCCTTTTTGTATTTAATAAATAATTTACTAAATTTGTATTTAGATAAAACTATTTAAATGCTCTTATTTAAGTGAGCTTACTTTATAAAGTTATTTAAGAACCTGTGCTAGTAACTCAATTGGGTGTTTTGGTTTAAATTGTTCAAAACGTTTAACTTGGCTACGACAAGAAAATCCCGTAGATAAAAGTTGCTCAGGTTTATTTTTATCTACAATTGGTTTCCAGCTCATTTCGTAAAGCGTACGCGAGTTATCTTGATTTTGTGCTTCGTGGCCATAAGTTCCCGCCATTCCACAACAACCTGTATTTGTTGTTTTTAATGTTAAACCAATATCATTGAAAATTGTTTGCCATACATTTGCTGCTTTTGGCAGCGCAGTTGTTTCAGTACAATGACTCAGTAATGTAAATTCGGTATCTATATTTCGCTTTGCGCTTAGTGATTTAAACGATTGTGTTTCTAGCCATTCATGAGCAAGCTGCACATTAAATTCGCCACGGTTATTTTCTAAAATTGTATTATATTCATCGCGATAACACATAACGAGTGACGCATCTAAACCGACTAATGGTGCATTAATATCATTTAATTTATTTAAAAATTCGGCTGCATTTTTAGCTGTAACTTTAAATTCATGCAAAAAACCTTTTACGTGTTGCGGTTTACCATTTGGTTTAAAAGGTAATAGCATTGGTTTTTTGCCAAGTTGGGTTATTAAAGTAATAAAACTTTCTACTAATTCCGCTTCGTAAAAGCTCGTAAATGGGTCTTGTACTATTAATACATATTCACTTTGTTGCTCTGCATTTAATTTATTTAATAAATCAAAATCGAATTTTTGTGTTTTAGTAACACGCTTTGAAAGTGCAGGAATACTTAACTGTGGTGTATCAACATAGCCAACCGTTTTTTTAATAACATTACTAACTAATGATGTTTTAACAATTGGATTTATGACTTTAGCGAACTTTGCCATTAATGGCGCGCTGTTTTCTATGTTACCAACAAGGTAATCTTTTAGCGGGCGTGCATAATAACTATGATAATAATTTAAAAAGCGCGAACGAAAAGTAGGTACATCTACTTTAATTGGGCATGCTGTTGTACATGCCTTACATGCTAAACATTCATCCATTGACGCTTTTACTTCGTGAGAAAAGTCGTAAATACCTTTTCGTTTTTCGCGGCTATGAACAAAACGTTCCCACCAGGTAATGACTTCACCTTTGTTAAGTTGCTTTTCTACTTCGAGCAAATCTACATTTTTTGACTCTTGTAGACGAAGCCATTCGCGCATTAAACTTGCGCGTCCTTTTGGTGAATTACGGCGATCGCCAGTTACTTTATACGATGGACACATAGGTGAATTTTCATCGTAATTAAAGCATATGCCATTACCATTACAGGTCATTGCATTGTTAAAACTGGTTTTAACTTCTATTGATATTTGCTTATCGAAGTGCGATCTCTTTTGTCCATCCACACTAACTAGTGAGTCTTCACTATCGATAGGAGTACATATTTTACCGGGGTTAATACGATTATTAGGATCGAAAGCTGTTTTTATTTTTCGAAGTTGCGTATATAAATGCTCACCAAAAAATTCAGGACTATATTCACTACGGTAACCTTTACCGTGCTCGCCCCACATTAAACCGCCGTACTTAGCGGTTAGTTTTACTACCTGATCTGAAATAGTTCTAAGTAGTTTTTCTTGTTCTGGGTCACACATATCAAGTGCCGGCCGCACATGTAAAACGCCCGCATCAACATGGCCAAACATACCATACTGTAAATTATGGCTGTCGAGTAATGCTCTAAATTCGACAATATAATCTGCTAAATTTTCAGGCGGTACAGCGGTGTCTTCTGCAAAGGCGAGCGGTTTTTGGCTGCCTTTTACATTACCTAATAAACCCACTGACTTTTTACGCATTGCGTAAATTTTTAGTATATCGCTTTTATCACTGGTTAACTGATAACCAATAACGCCATTAGTTTGATTTATTACGCATTCATCTAGAAGCTTACAAAGCGTGTCTACTTTGTCTTTTATATCATCGTTTGATACTGCATTAAACTCGACCATGTTAAGGCCTTGCATATCTTTATTTGGTACGTCGGTTATTAAGTCCGATACTAAATTCCAAATGATATCTTCACGCGCTAAGTTTAAAACTTTGCTATCAACGGTTTCTACCGATGTTGCACGTGCATCGACTAAAAATGGTGAATGACGAAGTGCTGAGTCAAAACTATCATACTTAATATTAATAAGCGTTTTAAATTCGGCAATAGGCGTTAGGTTTAATTTTGCTTCAGTTACTATACCTAATGAGCCTTCTGAACCCGTTATTAGTCGGCTCATGTCAAAGGTAAGTAAGTCTTCACTTAGCACATGCTCTAGGTCGTAGCCGGTTAAAAAACGATTTAACCGTGGAAACTTAGCTAAAATAGCAGCGCGTTCATTAATTGAAATATCTAAAACTGTTTTATATAAACTGCCAATTAATGAGTCTTGATTAGCTATAATTTGTGCTTTGTCGATGTCTATTGGGGAGGTACACATAGGTGTGCCATCAACTAAATAAGTTGTTAGCCCTAAAACATGATCGCTCGTTTTACCGTAAACTAAAGAGCCTTGCCCCGATGCGTCAGTACTTATCATGCCACCAATAGTTGCCCTGTTACTGGTAGATAAATCAGGTGAGAAGAAAAAACCATAAGGTTTTAAAAAGTCATTAAGTTGATCTTTTATTACGCCGGTTTGAACGCGTACCCAGCCTTCTTCTACATTTATTTCGAAGATTTCGCGCATATAGCGAGACAAATCTACAACAATACCAGGTGTTAACGATTGTCCGTTAGTGCCTGTTCCACCGCCACGAGGACCAAAAGTTAATGATAAAAACGGGTCGCGAGATGCTGTTTGCAATGCGAGCTGAATATCTTTTTCACTTTTTGGAAAAATAACACCTTGCGGTATTTGCTGATACACACTGTTATCGGTTGAAGCGGTAATACGCGTTGCATAACTTGCGTCGGTATCTCCGGTAAAACCTTGGTTTGCAATGGTATTTAGGTAGTTTGCGACAAGTTCTGTCGCGGCATCTTGCTGTGTAATTGTTGCTATCATGACGGCGATATTTTAGGGCATTTGACTAATTATATCATGGTGATGGCGAATAGAAATTGAAGATTTTACAGTTTGTAACACTCTTTTAGTCGATTTTAATGCAGCTTAAATTATACTCAAGTTAACAAGTAATGAGGTGTGTTATATGAAAAAATTACTATTACAGATCAGTGGCGTGTTATTTATTTTGCTAGGATTATTTTTTGCGATTGTAGCTAGGGCGTGTTGACCTTTGGTTGTTGAATTTGCAGCAGTATGTTTGGTTTTTAGGCAAGGCAGAGCCTATGTAGTGTGGTTACTCCCCATAAATAGGCGATAACGCAGCATAAATACCAAACATGCGCTGCCCAATGGGTTCTTTCTAGGGACGATTAACTCTTTGTTGCTCGGTTTTTACTTAGCCCACTAGGTTACAAACCTCGCGCCGCGATTAAATCGCCCCTAGATTGAACAAATTTCAATCCACAAAGCTCAACACGCCCTTAGCCTTCACTTATATTTTTTATGGCGGGTTTATTGTGTTTTTCGTTTTACTATCCTAAAGCACGACATTACTTATCATTTTGTCAAAAGGCGTTAACTAAATCATGTGCTTATTTAGATAAAAAATTAGCCCGTTAATTCACTTTTAATTGAGCATAAAAAATGCCAGCAATACATGGCTGGCATTTTTATAGCTTACATATTTATAGCTTACCTATTTATTACTTTGCTAATTTTTTAGCTAGGTATAACCATGTTTCTATTACTGTATCTGGATTTAGTGAAACAGAGTCAATACCCTGCTCTACTAACCATGCTGCAAAGTCTTCGTGATCTGAAGGACCTTGGCCACAAATACCTACGTACTTTCCTTTTGCTTTAGCTGTTTTAATTGCCATAGAAAGTAGCTTTTTAATTGCAGGGTCACGCTCATCAAATAAATGTGCGATTAAACCAGAATCACGGTCAAGACCAAGCGTTAACTGTGTTAAATCGTTAGAGCCGATAGAAAAACCATCAAACATTTCTAAAAATTCATCTGCAAGTAATGCATTTGAAGGTAGCTCACACATCATGATTACTTTAAGACCATTATCGCCGCGTTTAAGGCCATGCTCTTCTAGTAATTCAATTACGCGTTTACCTTCTTCAAGGGTACGTACAAATGGGATCATGATTTCGATATTAGCCATATCCATGTCGTTTCTTACGCGTTTTATAGCTTCACATTCTAGTGCAAAACAATCGCGGAAGTCTTCAGAGATATAACGTGCGGCACCACGAAAACCAATCATTGGGTTTTCTTCTTCCGGCTCGTATTGCTGACCGCCAACTAGGTTTGCGTATTCGTTAGATTTAAAATCAGACATACGAACAATTACACGCTCTGGTGCAAATGCACACCCTAGAGTAGAAATACCTTCAACCAGTTTTGTTATGTAAAACTCTACTGGTGATTCGTAACCGGCAATCATGTCAGTAATTTCTGCTTTTAATGCATCTGTTTGAGCATCAAAATTTAATAACGCTTTAGGATGAACGCCAATCATACGGTTGATAATAAATTCAACTCGCGCAAGGCCAACACCTGCATGCGGTAAGCGTGCAAAGTCAAATGCACGATCGGGGTTACCTACGTTCATCATAACTTTCATTGGAAGTTCTGGCATTTTATCAACGCGTGACGTTAGTATTTCAAAATCTAAAATACCTTCGTAAATAAAGCCGGTATCGCCTTCGGCGCACGATACTGTTACTTCTTGGCCCGCTTTAATTAAATCAGTTGCGTTGCCACACCCTACCACTGCCGGAATACCAAGTTCGCGTGCAATGATTGCCGCGTGACACGTACGTCCACCACGATTTGTAACAATCGCTGCTGCACGTTTCATGATTGGTTCCCAATCAGGGTCGGTCATATCGGTAACTAAAATATCGCCTACTTGTACCTGATCCATTTCTTTGATTGAATCAAGAACACGAACAACACCGCTACCAATTTTATGACCAATTGCACGGCCTTCAACAACAACGTTGCTTGTACCATTTAATTGAAAGCGTTCCATTACGTTAGAGTCTTCGTTTGAGCGTACAGTTTCTGGACGTGCTTGAACTATATATAGTTTGCCGTCGTTACCGTCTTTTGCCCATTCGATGTCCATAGGACGACCGTAATGTTTTTCGATGATTACAGCTTGCTTGGCAAGTTCTTGCACTTCTTCATCTGTAATCGAAAATTTATTTGAAAGCTCAGGGGCAACATCAACGATGTCTACTTGCTTACCGTGTGCTTTATCTTCTGAGTAAATCATTTGAATGGCTTTAGAGCCAATGTTACGACGTACTACTGAAGGTTTATTTTTAAGGAGTGTTGGTTTATGAACATAAAACTCATCAGGGTTAACTGCGCCCTGTACAACCATTTCACCTAAGCCGTAGCTTGATGTAATAAATACAACGTCTTCAAAACCAGACTCTGTATCAATGCTAAACATTACGCCAGATGCTGACTTATCTGAACGTACCATGCGCTGAATACCCGCTGATAGGGCCACACCACGGTGATCGTAACCTTGGTGAACACGATATGAGATTGCACGGTCGTTAAATAATGAAGCAAATACGTGTTTAATAGCGACCATGACTGAATCGATACCAACAACGTTAAGGAAAGTTTCTTGCTGGCCTGCGAATGATGCATCTGGCATATCTTCAGCGGTAGCTGATGAACGTACTGCGAATGATACATCTGCTGCAGTATCGCCATGAAGTTGGCTATATGCGTCGCGAATGGCTTGATCTAGGTTTGGTTGGAATGGTGTGTCGATTATCCATTGGCGGATATCGGCACCGACTTTAGCGAGTGTATTTACATCATCAACATCAAGTGTATCTAGAATGTTGTGAATTTTTGCTGTGAGTCCTGATTGATCTAAAAACTCATTAAAAGCATCTGCGGTAGTTGCGAAACCACCCGGTACTTGTACACCAGCGTTTGCTAGGTTTGAAATCATTTCGCCAAGTGAAGCGTTTTTACCGCCAACTCGAGGAACATCTTGCATACCAAGCTCTTGATACCAGAGAACGTATTCTTGCACGGATCTTTCTCCAAAAAAAACAAATTGTAGGTCTAACTGTGAGAGTTAAGAAAGAAAACCTTTTATAAAGGTCATCATCATTCTACACTGGCAATAGTCCTCACGTAAACCGTGAGAAACCCATTTTAGGGATTTAAACGCAATAAAAAGGTTAATTATGAGAACTGCTTTTTATATATCAGATGGAACCGCTATTACTTCAGAGGTGTTTGGGCATGCGACTTTGTCGTTGTTTCCTATCGATTTTAATCATAAAACAATTCCATTTGTAGAAACTGAAGAAAAAGCGCACGAAATTAAAGCATTAATTAATGCAACCGCTGCAAAAACAGGCGAAAAGCCATTTGTTTTTTTTACTTTTGTTAACCACAATTTAAGTGAAATTATAAAATCGGCTGATGCAGTCACGTATGACTTTTTAACTACATATAGCGAAAAAATAGAAAAAGAACTCAATGTAGCCCCAGTTCCTAAAATGCATCGTACGCATTCTATCCACGAAAAAAGTTATGATTTTAGAATTGATGCGGTTAACTATGCACTTATGAATGATGATGGCGGAAATATTAAAAACTTTTCTGAAGCAGACATCATTTTAATTGGCGTTAGTAGAAGTGGTAAAACACCCACAAGCTTATACTTAGCACTGCAGTACGGCATTAAAGCGGCTAACTACCCTATTACAGAAGAAGATTTAGACAATGAAGGTTTGCCTAAGTGTTTAGTCCCTTATAAACATAAGTTATTTGGACTTACGATTGACCCTGAGAGACTTGCGGCTATTAGGCATCGACGTATGGCGAACTCTAAGTATGCTTCAATTAAACAGTGTCGTATTGAGGTTCGCGAAGTGGAAATGTTGTATAAGCGTCATAAAATTGCTTACTTTAATTCTACGCATCATTCTGTTGAAGAAATATCTGCAAAAATATTGATAGAAACAGACTTGGAGCGACGTAAGTACTAACTTACTTATCAAAGAAATAAAAAAACCGCAACTAAGCGGTTTTTTTGTATCAATAAATATTATTTACGTGCGTCTTTTAGTAAATCAGCTACTAAAAAGCCTAACTCTAATACTTGGTCGGCATTAAGGCGTGGATCACACTGCGTTTTGTAACGCTGTGCTAGGTCATCGTCAGATAAACCGTAAGCACCCCCAGTACACTCTGTAACGTGCTGGCCTGTCATTTCTAGGTGAACACCACCTGCGTATGAACCTTCAGCTTTGTGTACAGCGAAGAACTGACTGATCTCGCGCATAATATTGTCGAAGTTACGTGTTTTGTAACCTGATGTCGCTTTTTCAGTGTTACCGTGCATTGGATCTGAGCTCCAAATTACTTTACGGCCTTCTTGTTGAACTCTTCTTACTAGTGCTGGAAGTTTTTCAGGAAGTATATCTGCACCCATACGCGTAATTAGCGTTAAACGACCAGGAATGTTATCTGGGTTTAATGCATCAATTAAACGAATTAGGTCATCTGGGTCCATACCTGGGCCAACTTTAACACCAATTGGGTTTTTAATGCCTTTAAAAAATTCAATATGTGCATGGTCTAGTTGACGAGTACGTTCACCAATCCAAACAAAGTGAGCAGAACAATCGTACCAATCACCAGATAAGTGGTCGCGACGAGTAAGCGCCTCTTCGTAACCAAGTAGTAACGCTTCGTGAGAAGTGTATAAATCGGTTTCCTTTAAGCTTGGCGCAATTGTAGAGTTAATTCCGCACACTTCCATAAACTCTAGTGCGTCTTGAATTTTATCAGCAAGTTGTTGGTATTTTTCTTTAAGTGGATTTGCAGCAACAAAGCCCATGTTCCAACGGTTTACCTGGTGAAGATCGGCAAGGCCACCTTGTGCAAAAGCACGTAATAAGTTTAACGTAGCGGCACTATGATGGTATGCAGTCATTAAGCGTTGTGGATCGGGTATACGTGCTTCTTCTGTAAACTCGATATTATTAATAATGTCGCCACGGTAAGATGGTAAAGACACGCCATTAATTGTTTCTAAGTCTGCTGAACGAGGTTTAGCGTATTGACCAGCCATGCGCGCTATTTTAACTACAGGGCATTTACCGCCGTAAGTTAAAACAACAGCCATCTGTAAGATTGTTTTGAATGTATCGCGAATGTTAGCGGCATTAAAATCGCTAAATGATTCTGCACAGTCACCACCTTGAAGTAAAAAAGCACGCCCTTCGCACACATCTTCAAGTTGTTTGAATAGGCTTCTTGTTTCTTCAGCAAAAACTAAAGGCGGTGCCGTTTTTAATTGGCTTTCTACTGATTTAAGTATTTCTTGATCCGGGTACTGTGGCTGCTGCAGTATTGGCAGCTCTCTCCAGCTATTTGGGTTCCACGATTGCATAATTTTTCCTCATTCCTACATTACCTGATAAGAAGAAATTAACGTATGCAGGCCCCTATGTTCAAGGACTAAATTCACTATTTTCCAATTATTTAGTTATGAGTTAAGTATAATAGTAATCTTACTTAACCTAGGTGGTTATATAACATACACTTTAGTTTTATTTCGAAGAAACTAAAGTGTTTAAATACATGCGTTTAGAGCTAACTATTTACAATTTTAACGCATTGAGAATAAATAGTACATAAGGGTATGTTATACGTAATTTTACTAGGAACACATCATACTTAAATGACAGCTTCTGTAATCTTAACTTTACGCGGATAATTAATTAATAGCTATCAAGTGCTATGTGCAGACCTTAATGTATGATAGGAGCATTTGTGGTAATCATTTATCTGCGCTTTAAATCCTAGACGCATAGTCTTGTATAGCACTCGTATGCAGGACTATATTCACAAGTGCCATAATTTAAAGGTGTGGTAGGCCATTAAGTTTTCTCTTCAAAGTGATAGTGCTAATTTACAATTCATCATGATTAAAGCCCCTACTGCTTGAAGTATCCTTAAAGAGGAACTGATATCAAAAAGCATTTGTAGTCATTGTAACCTTTAGCCTGATCACCGTACTGCCAACACGGTGTAATATGAGTCAGTAATTATAAATACTAAGACTGTTAGATAAATATATGAAAATTATATAACTCCGCTTAACTCATTTTTCTAAACTTAGTTTTATCACCTAATCTAGTACTTGGCGTATTAGCCTTTTTATATACGACAAAGTAAATACTCCAATGTCATATGAATTAGTAAGGAGTTTCAATCTTTCTTAATATATATTCTC
>NZ_PJBR01000233.1:0-10794 GCF_002863625.1 Pseudoalteromonas sp. MelDa3
ATTACGTCTATATTAGCGGCTTTAGCTGCAAGTATATCGTTTTTAGAATCCCCTATCATTATTGCTTTATTAGGCTCTGCATTTAGTTTTTTGCAGGCAAATAGCAATGGCTCTGGCGATGGTTTTTTTGCCATATCGTCACCGCATACAATCACATCAAAATGACTCGTTAGTGCCAGTTTATCAAGTAGTTTTTCTGTAAATACTCGAGACTTATTAGTGATTAGTGCTTTAGACATACCACGAAGTGCTGCAAGCCCGGTTTCTACATGTTGGTACAAAACACTATACTCACCAACTTGTTGTTCATAGTGCTTATAAAACTGTAATATTGCTTTACTACTAAGTGACTCATCTAGATGCTCACTCACTTGCATATCACCACTCAAAGCGCGTTTAACGAGGACTTCAACCCCATTACCGACCCAGCTTTCGACCAAGCGTTGGCTAACAATAGGAAAAGCGAGATCACTCAAGGTTAGGTTAATAGCAATATACAAGTCGTAAACGCTATCAACTAAGGTACCATCTAAATCAAATAAGGCTATATCGTATTTCATTACTTAACACTTCCAAGCTGCTCACGCATTTGATCAATCACAACTTTGTAATCTGGTTGGTTAAAAATAGCTGAGCCTGCAACAAACATATCAGCACCCGCTTGTGCTGCTGCTGCAATGTTATCGACTTTAATGCCACCATCAACCTCTAAGCGAATATCTCGACCCGATTCAATAATGCGTTGCTTAGCTTGGCGTAATTTTTCAAGCGTATGAGGGATAAAGCTTTGCCCGCCAAAACCTGGGTTAACCGACATAAGTAAAATGGTATCTAGCTTATCAATAACATGATCTAAATAACTTAAGCTTGTAGCAGGGTTAAACACTAAGCCTGCTTTACAGCCGCGATCTTTTATTAACTGTATTGTACGATCGACGTGCTCACTGGCTTCTGGATGAAAAGTAATAATTGATGCGCCAGCCTCTGCAAACAATGGAATAAGACTATCTACAGGCTTAACCATTAAATGTACGTCGATAGGTGCTGTAATGCCGTAATCTCTGAGTGCTTTACACACCATAGGACCAATTGTGAGATTAGGTACATAGTGATTATCCATTACATCAAAGTGAACCACGTCAGCGCCCGCTTCGAGTACTTTATCAACATCTTCGCCTAGTTTTGCAAAATCAGCAGACAAGATAGAAGGGGCTATTAAATATTTTTGCTCTGGGTTAAACATGATTAACTCCATCAATAAATAGTGTATTGCGTTAATGTAACTTAATTGAAGATGTTACCCAAGTAATATGGCGTAATAGCCCCTATTTCAGGTAACTTTAAGTTTGATATTTAATCAATATTTGCTATGATTAAAAAAGTAACAAATTATTGGATTTCATCATGCGTGCTTTTAAAACTGGGATATTAATTGCGTCGGCATTACTGCTTATCGGGGCGTTTAGCTTTGATTCAAGCTCTGAGCAAGAATTAAGCTCAGTGGGTAATTGTCATAATACACAAGTGGTAAGTGCTCAAAACACATTAACTACAATCACGTGTATTAAAGCTGAAGAAGAGTCATCGTGGTTTTCGTGGTTAACTGGCGATAGCCGTAGTGCTCAGTTTCATTACCTCGATTTACTAGAGCTACTTACTAGCTCTGATGATTCTAAAAACACTCCATCTTTAAAACCTTTATTTTAAATAATGCTGCAATTTTTTAGTGCGTTGCAAAGTGTGCTAGCAGCATTTTTTGGTGTTCAATCTGAAAATAAACGCCAAGTCGATTTTAAACAACACTCTCCTGTCTCTATCATCCTAATTGCGGTTGTTCTATTTATTACTTTTGTTATCGCAATTTACGCAGTGGTTGCTTGGGTGCTAAATACATAGCCATCAACTCGTCAACTTTATTTCTAGAGCCACCTTTGGGGCTAATAGTGCGCTTTACTTGAATTTGGTCAAGTGATGCTTGGCTATAAATTTTTCGAGTCCATACGGTATCGTGATTAGAGATAAGCACTGGTGTATCATTTTCAAAGGCAGCCTTCTCAGCCAGATTAGCCAAATTAGCCTGATCATCTAAATTAAACCCCCCTTTAGCGTAAGACGTAAAAGAAGCGGTTTTACTTAATGGTACATAAGGTGGGTCGCAATAAATAACTGCATTGTTAGGCACTAACTTAAAAACGTCATCGTAATCTAAACAGGTAAAGGTTGCTTTTTGTGCTTTTTCAGCAAAAAAATACATTTCTTTTTCAGGAAAGTAAGGCTTTTTATATTTACCAAAAGGCACATTAAAAATACCTTTTAAATTATACCTACAGAGTCCGTTGTAACCATGGCGGTTCATGTATAAAAACAATATTGAACGTTCATATACATCACGACTTTGATTAAACTGCACACGATATTCGTAATAAGCATCTGCGTGATTATTCAAATCTACAAATAACTTTTTAGCGTCACTAATCAGCTCATCTGGAGAGCTTTTCAGCTCTTTGTATAAGTTAATTAAGTCTGCATTTATATCGTTGAGAATATAGTGTTTAAAGTCACTATTTAAAAACACAGAGCCTGCACCAACAAAAGGTTCAACCAACGTATCAGCATGCTTGCTAGCTTGGTTTAATCGCGCATTAATATTTTCAACTAGGCTGTATTTTCCGCCGGCCCATTTAAGGAAGGCTCTACTCTTTTGCTGCATTGGCTCTTTACTTCAATCTGGTGTTGCGCGATTTTACACTAAAGCAGTGTGTTTTACTGATCAACGAGTGCTATTTCTTGCTTTATTTTACTAATTTTTTTATAGAAAGGTTTATTTTTTCTAACCTCAGCAGATAAAGTATCCATTGCTGATTTTGCTTCGTTTATACTTTCAAAACTGCCAAATGTAACAACCCACCATATTTTATTATTTCGCTTTGTTTGGTAAGTATGAGTTTGCTGCTGTAGATTGAATTGAGCAATAAAATTATCGCTAACTTCCTGCTGAGTTACGGCTAATAATTGAATAACACTATTTGTATCTATTTGCTGCATGTACCATATATTATCTTGGCTGATCTGAGTTTGCTCTGCTGTATTTACTTTTAGAGCTTCAGATTTAACGTCACTTGATACACTGCTTTTATTATTAGTACTATCATCAACATCATTGTCTAATACGTTAACTGTGTTGCCAGGTTCGGTAAGGCTTTGCATTATGGCAGGCACATCATTAATGTGTACACGCTCTGCCTTAATATCTGGCTCAACTACTTCAAGTTCATTTAAGTTAATTATTGAGTCATTTTTCTTTATAGCCGGCTCACTTACTTGCTCTATAGATATTGCTGTATTTACTACTTGTGTTTCTTCTTGCTGATAATACTGTTGCCACCACTGCGTCATATCCGACTTATAAAGCAGACCAATAATTAAAAGCATAATCAGCAACATCAAAATCAATAAGTGTAATCGCCAAGACACTTTGTCTTTAACAATAATATCGGCTATGTGCTCACTAGGTTGCCAAGCAAGCAATAAGCTGGGATTACCATGAGCCTCAGCTAAAAAAGTACTAAATACAGGGTCTTCATCATAGGGTAAGTCTGTAAAGTACCACTGCAATAACATCTTGCTTTCTCGAAGCGTTAGCGGCTCCAGATAAATTTCAACAGCGTTATTTAAAGCCAGTTTAGACTGTGAAGCTATTATAATATATAGCGTATTTGGGCTATTTTTAGAAAGTAACTCAAGCTCAATTAACATCTCATCAGATAATTGCCTACCGCCATCAAGTACCCATAAACATGGCCCGCATGGTTGCTGCTGCAGTAATTGGTAATAGTTTTCAGGTAAACTTAAGTTATGATCAATCAGGGGAGAGTTAAAGCTTTGCTCTAATAACTCACTCATTAGCTGAGCATCAGTCATTTGTGCACTTACTTGCACGAAGGCTTTATTAAAGTCGTTGTATTTATCTGTAATGAAGGTTTCGAGCATATAACTTTTACCTAGCCCAGAAGTGCCAAGTAAAACAATTAAATTTTGCCCGTACTCAAATTGCAGTGCGATTCTATCCACCAAAGCCGCACGGCTTGGTAAAATTTGTGACTGCATTTACTGCTCGATTAAGTCTCTAACTTGATCATCAGATACATTATCAACTAATGCACACTGGCCAAATTGGGTAGGTAGAATAAAGCGGATAGTGCCTTTTTTATTCTTTTTGTCTTTACGCATATGCGTTAAAAACTGCTCGCTAGTCATTTGCTTTGGAATTTCTGTTGGTAAATTATATAGCTCAAGCAGCTTAATAATTCGATCAACTTCATCTGCGCTTAAATCTTGGCGTGTCTTGGCAAGTTTAGCTGCTAATACCATTCCTGTTGCAACAGCTTCGCCGTGTAACCAAACGCCATAACCCATCTGTGCCTCAATTGCATGGGCAAATGTATGGCCTAAGTTTAACAAAGCTCGTAAGCCATGTTCTTTTTCATCTTGAGCAACTATAAGCGCTTTTATTTCACAACATCTAAAAATGATATGCTGTAAGCATGCTTCATCTAGTTGCTGTAAATTAGTCACATTTCGCTCTAAATAGGCAAATAATTCGGTATCGTAAATCAGACCATACTTAATTACCTCAGCCATACCTGCTGCAAACTCTCGTGCAGGTAGAGTGTGTAATGTTTGCGTATCAATAAAAACCGCTTGAGGCTGATAAAATGCCCCTATCATATTTTTACCTAACGGATGATTTACTGCCGTTTTTCCACCTACCGATGAATCAACCTGTGAAAGCACTGTCGTTGGTATTTGAATAAACGGTACGCCGCGCTGATAACAAGCCGCTACAAAACCAGTTAGGTCACCTACAACACCGCCACCTAACGCAATTAAACACGTATCTCGGCCACAGTTATTTTGTAGTAAAAATGCTGATATTTTTTCAAACCATTCCAGTGATTTATATTGCTCACCGTCAGGAATAATAAAAGATAGCGGATTTAGATCAGCTAATGAATCAAGTAACCTTTGCAAATATAAAGGCGCTATTGTGTCATTAGTAATGATGATAGGCCGACAATCACCAATGTGGTGAACCAGGCGGCCATTATCTTGAAGTGCAGATTGCCCAATATAAATAGGATAACTTCGCTCGTCCAAATTAACAGTTAATTTAAGCATGCTTGGCTATTCCTTTATTATTGGTTTTTAAAAATCTAATTTCTCGATGATTTGGTTAGCAACAACTTTAGCGCTTTGCTCATCGGTACGTACAACAAAATCAGCAACTTCTTTGTATAGTGGCTCGCGTTCTTCTGCTAAGCGCTCTAGTACGTTACGAGGTGCTTCTTCAGTTTGCAGTAATGGGCGACGCTTGTCGCGTTGCGTGCGTGCAACTTGCTTCTCTATAGGTGTCTCTAGGTATACAACGATACCTCGAGCCGAAAGCTTGTTTCGAACTTCTTTGCTCATTACTGAACCACCACCGGTAGCAAGTACAATACCTTGCATCTCGGTTAAATCGCCAATAACAGACTCTTCTCGAAGTCTAAAGCCTTCTTCACCTTCAAGATCGAATACCCATGCAATATCTGCACCTGTGCGGCGTTCGATTTCTTGATCAGAATCAACAAATTCAAGGTGTAATTGGTCAGCGATGTGACGACCAATCGTGCTTTTGCCAGCCCCCATGGGGCCAACTAGAAATATATTACGTTTCTCAGCCATATCTTTTAGTACAAACAAACTCTAAAATTTGAAATAAAACCCCGCCTAACGACCTGGCCCCAAAATTAAGGAGGGGATTATCTCAGTAATTGCGGGGGTATTTCAAGTCAATTAGCATAAAAAGCCATATAACGAGCAATTAATCTAAATAATCACCCGTTGGTTAACATAAAACCACTGTATTTTAATCAATTTGTATTTTTGGTGTCACAAAAATAAGTAATTCACGCTTTTCATTAAACTCACTTGTGGTTTTAAATAGTCTTCCTACGTAAGGAATGTCACCTAAAATTGGCACTTTACTCGTAGTATTAATGATCTGCTGCTGGAAAATACCACCGAGTACTACGGTTTGTCCATTCTCAACTAACACTTGAGTTTGAATCTCTTGGGTATCAATAGACACTGCTTCACCTGTTCCAGTTTGTACAGTGTCACCACGTGTGTCTTGAGTAATAATTAAGTCTAGAATTACTTTATTATCAGGTGTGATATGAGGTGTTACTTCTAAGCTTAGTACCGCTTTTTTAAAGCTTACAGTAGTAGCACCACTTGAAGCTGACTCAGTGTAAGGGATTTCAGTACCTTGCTCTATTCGCGCTTTTTGCTGATTAGCCGCTATGATACGCGGACTAGCAATAATTTCGCCTTTATTCTCTTCTTCAAGAGCACTTAGCTCTAAATCAATTAATGTACCGTTAGCCAACTTTGCTATGTGCAAACCAATACTGGCCGCAGGATTAGAAATTGGTAAATTTACATTTAATCGATCTGAAATACTTGGCGCATTTGAAGTTGATGTCGCGTTATAAATACCTTCTGCGCCTTCAAGGGAGCCAGAAATACCAACACTACTACCTTGATCACTAAACCCCCAGCGTACGCCTAAGTCTTCAGTAACGTTATCGCGCACAGTTACCATTCGAGATTCGATTACAACCTGCTGTACCGGAATATCGAGTGTTTCTATCATCCGGCGAATGTTTTCTATACTCTTTACAGTATCTTTTACCAATAAAGTATTTGTACGCTGATCAACCGATACACTACCGCGGGCAGTTATAATACTGTTCCTATCTGTTTTTAATAAGTCAGCAAAATTTTCGGCTTTAGCATAGTTTAATCGAATGTATTCACTATAGAGTGGTTCTAAATCTTCAACTTGCTGTTTAGCTTTTAAATCTTTAGCTTCACGTGCCGCAAGCTCCTCTGCAGGCGCTACCATTAAAATAGAGCCATCCATGCGTTTGTCTAGCCCTTTAATACGCAATACTACGTCAAGCGCTTGATCCCACGGTACGCCATCTAAGCGCAGTGTTATATTACCTGTCACTGAATCACTGGTTACTAAGTTAAAATCGTTATAACCCGCAATAATTTGTAGTGCTGCTCGCACAGAGATATCTTGAAAATTTAAGGTCATAGGGCGACCTTGATACTCAACGCCACCATCTAAATAGGCGTTTTGCGTTTCATCTTTTTCTACCGTCAGCGTTAAAATATTATCTATTTGCTGGTACGTAAATGTAAACTGGGCGTTTGGCTCAATAACGACACGACTTAATCCGTCTTCTTTAAAAGTCTCGATATTACTTACAACAGTACCAAAATCTAATACATCTAATTCATAAAGTAGGTCATCTAAAATATCGGTGTGATGAAAGTCAGCGTAAATTTTACCGCCACTTTCATGGACTTCAATTGCAGCTTGAGTGTCTTGTAAAAATACGAGTACTTTCGCTTCGCCCTTTTCACCACGTCTAAAATCAATTGATTGGATACGGTTGATGTAATTTCCACTTACATCACCTGAGTCCATCGCTACATCTTCATTTTCAGATTCTGTAAGAGGATTATCAGACACGCGTATTGATACTAAGTTGTTATGAACTTCAGTTTCATAAATTTTTAATCTATCTAAGTTTACCGTTACCTTTAAACCACTGTTAGTTAAAACATTAGTAACGCTGCTAATTCCAGCTTGATTAACTTCAACATCATTTAAACCAACCTCTAACTCTGCGGTATCAAAAAACATTTCGATTCGGGCTGGGCTATTAAACACCTGAACTTTTGGCTCAAGCGTTAACTCTTCATCAAAAACAAGCTGTAACTCAGTTTCGCCTTTAAGTAATGGATTATAACGAACATCATAAAGTAACGGCCCTGCAACGGCTGAATTTACAGTGACTAAAGCAACAGCAGCCAGTAATGTTCGTGAAATACGATGAAGCCAAAGTACATCCTTATGCATGCTATTTTTACCTTTTTTATTATTAATTTGCGCCATCTGTTGCCGCCTCTAACATTTCTAATTTAGTCAAGCGCTCTTTCCAACAGCCAGACCCATCAGGGATTAATTCCACTAACTCTATATAGTCGTTACTTACTGTTTTTACCTTGCCATCATAACTACCAAGGTAATTCCCTACCGTTACACGATGCAAAGTAGCGTCAGCTGCTGTTATTAATGCCCATATTTGTCCACTAGAACCAATTGTGCCTTTCATTGCTAAGTTATCTAGCGGGTATTTTTCTAACGGTTCGCGGCGACGCTCTTGATCTGGGTGCAAACAGTTTTTTACTTGCGTTAATTTATTTTGGATTATCTCAGGCTGAGGCGCTACAAACGGGCTACGTAGCTGACCAGCACTGTACTCAAATATTTCAAACTTTGTCAGCTCAGGAATTGATTCAACCTTTGGTGTTGTGCTTGCTTTTACCTGATCAATAAATTCTTTTTGCTCAGACGTATCATCATTACAACCACTCAAAACAAACACCATTACTACAGGTACTACGCGAAGGAGCTTCATTTTTTAACTCCTTCTTCATAACGATATGTTTTTGCAACAACACTAAATGTTAACTGTTTATCGCCCGATGATAAAATAGAAAAGTCATGTAAGCTTACAATTCGTGGTAACTGAGCTACTTTACCCACAAACTCTCCAAATTCATGGTAGGTCCCTATCACTTCTATTTTAATCGGTAATTCAGTATAAAATTCTTTCTCGACTTCTGGTAACCAACCTATTTTTAAAAAAGTCAAACCACTTGTTGTACCAACATACGACAAATCATCAAGTAAACCAGGGGTTTCGTTAGAGGTAGGTAAACGTTTTAATAATTGTGAAAACTTACCTTCCATTTCAATCATTTGTTGACGATAAACATCTATTCTACTAGCGACTGCGTATTTAGTACGATAAGTTGTGCGTAACTCGACCTCTTTCGCAACTGCACTGTGGTAACTATCAATTTCATCAGAAACTAACAGGCTATAACTAAAAAACAATACAAGTCCGGCAACAAACGTACAGCAAATTGCTTTAACTGCAATAGGCCAATCGCCAATGTTATCGAGCTCTATTTCATTCCAATCAATTTCACTCAGTGCTTTAAAATCAAGGCGCATCGCTAACCTCACCAATTTTATCAAATGGTTTTACATAAAATTCCATATTAAAATCACTAAGTAAACGCGAAGATTGATCGCCTGCAACAATGCCTTGCATTGAAGGATTCTCTAGTAAATATGAGCTTTGTACTTGGCGCAGCATTGTTGATAAACGGTTATTAGACTCACTGCGTCCCAATACATGTATTTGGCTGCCTCTGCGCTCGAGTTTTGTTAAATAGACCCCACCCGGCACTATTTTGGCAACTTCATCCATTATTTGCGTACCCAAATTACGGCTGCTTTGTAATTCTTCAATGAGCCTCATACGCTGTTGTAAGTTTTCTTTTCTTTTATCTAAACTTCTAATTTCACTTATTTTTTTATCTAGCATGCTAATTTCTGAGCTTAAATAGTTATTCTTTAAGTTTTGACCGTCTTTTAATGCACTATAAAAAGAGCTTAATAAGTACATACTCGCAAAACAAAGTATGACGACACCAATAAGTATAGTTACAAATTTCTTTTTCGATTCTTCGCGCTGCGATTCACGCCAAGGAAGTAGATTTATATGTGGCATGTTGAAAAGCTCCTTAATGCCAACCCTGTCGCAATTGCAAACTGCGTTTTGTGACGCTGCATTACATTACGATCTACTTTTGGAGAAATTTCCATATTTTCAAAAGGCTCAGCAACGACAGAGTGAATACCTAGTTCTTCAATGAGTAATCGGTCAATACCTTTAATCATCGATGTACCACCCGTTAATACAATATAGTCGATTTGCTCTTTGCCACTGGTTGTTAAAAACATTTGCACCGCGCGTCGCACCTGTTGAAGTAACGAGGTTTGAAAAGGGGCTAATACTTCAAAGGTGTAGTTTGGCGGTAAATCACCTGATGTTTTACCAATTTCAGCTTCATCAAATCCTTTATTATAATAAGCAACAATACTATTTGTATATTGGTCGCCACCAAAAACTTGGTCTCGTGTATAAATTGTTTCCCCAGCTTGAACAACGCTCACGAGCATTAAAACCGCACCAATATCAACCACAGCCACACATTTATTAAATGCGTCGCTAGGTAATTGTTGGTAATACACATCCATTGCACGACTTAATGCATAGCTTTCTACATCAACTATTTTAGCTTCTAAATTTGCAGCTTCTAAAGCGCCAACACGCGCTTCTACACTCTCAGTACGAGCAGCTGAAAGCAAAACATTCATTTTACTAGGATCGGCCTCATTCGTCGAAAGCTTCTCAAAGTCGAGGCTCACTTCATCAAGAGGATATGGAATTAAACTATCGGCTTCAATTTCAATTTGCGACTCAAGTTCAGCATCAGTTAACGATACATCCATGAAGATCACTTTTGTAATGACTGTTTGGCCAGAAACAGCCACTGCTGCAGATTTTAACGACTTTGGTAATTTTTTTCTTAATTTTGTAATTACGTTACCAATCGCTTCAATATCTTGAATTGTGCGCTCACTCATTGCACCTTTTGGCATCGGCTCAATTGCAAGTGCTTCGAGTCGAAATCCAGTTTCAATTTCACGTAAAAGCACAGCCTTAATAGAGTGTGATCCAATATCAATTCCTACCATCATTTGGGACGGTTTTTGAAATAGTTGACTTAGCATGTTTCAACTTGGCCTTTGTTTTA
>NZ_PJBR01000234.1:0-10750 GCF_002863625.1 Pseudoalteromonas sp. MelDa3
TTAGGTGTTTTTTATTCAAAAAAATCGTTATTTGAATATTTTTCACTATTGCGGCTTTAAAATGATTAATTTGTAAACCCCCTTTACAGCTCAAAGTGCTCATAACAGCTCGTAAAGTTACTTTGCTACGTAAACTTGATACAATTTAGGTGTTTTTAATTAATAGGTTTGACCATGAAGTATTTAGTTATTATTTTTACCTTTGCGTTTAGTTCAATGTCTTTTGCGCAGCAAGAAGTCGATCTTGAAGTAAATATGAAAAACACGGGCCTTGCATATAAACAAGCGGTGCAGGCAACTCAACTTAGTGAATTTAATACTGCGATTGATGAATTTATAAAGCTGGTTAAAGTGAGTAAAACAGGTAAGTTTTACAAAAAACCTGAGCAGTCATTGCAGGGCCTTGATAAAGTGATTGCTCAAGCTGAACTTGCAAAAAAAGCAGCAAACGAGCAGGGGCTAAGTGCGGCAAAAGAACCACTGAAAAATATAGATAATTTACGTAAAAAATATCATGAGTTACACGAGCCTCCAGGGTTCTTTGAATTACTGTTCGGTTCATAAACCTAAACTATATGTATCTTTAGTAGCTACTTTTAAGCTAATTGCGTTAAAGGTATCTGCAGCAATAAATATAAGGAAACACAATGGAAATTTCAGTTTCAATGTTAGAAGGCCAAAAGCAAAGCGCTAAATTTGGCGACCTAGAAGTAATAAGCGATCAAAGCGTAAACGCTGGTGGCAATGCAGAGTATCCAGAACCGTTTGATTATTTTTTAGTAAGTATGGTTTTATGTGCAGGTTTTTATGCGCGTAAGTTTTGCGAGCAGCGTGATATTTCAACGCAAGGTATGACGCTTACTCAAAATAACGAAAATGTAGATGACAACGGTAAAAAGCTATTTTCAATTGAGATTAACTTACCAGAAGGCTTCCCTGATAAATATAAAAAGGCGCTTATTGCAGCCGTTAATACCTGTACGGTAAAAAAAGTAATTCAGGCAGTACCAGAGTTTTCAGTAGTGGTAAAATAGTCCCCCTAAATTAGGTAGCTTAAGCAAGCTACCTAATTATATGTTGAGCATCCCCGTTTAACTTATTTCTTTTTCAGTCCTTGTACTGCTTTAAAGCGTGGGTTGTTTTTACAAATTACAAATACGCGGCCTTTGCGTTTTACAATTTGACACCCCGGACGTTGCTTGGCACTTTTAAGAGAGCTTAATACTTTCATACCTTTTCCTTTTTAACAGTCGATAAACTTTTAAAACGACGATTAAACTGCGCAACGCGGCCATCTGTAGCGGTTGTTTTTTGCTTGCCTGTATAAAATGGGTGCGAGTCACTTGATACATCAATAGGTACGTATGGATATGTATTACCGTCTATTTCTATTGTGCGGCTCGTTTTTATGGTTGAGCCAATAATAAAGTAAGAATCGGCAGCGGTATCGTGAAAAGCAACCACGTGGTAATCAGGATGAATATTTGGTTTCATAATACGCCTCAATAAATGATATGTGATAATATACCATTTAAATTTAACGTATTTACTCTCCCATTGCAAATTATTTAAATGTTCCTCAAAAAGGCCGTAATTGCTGGCTATTTGCGCAAACAAATCAAAAAATAAGCACTTGAATCAAAAATGCTGGCTATTGGCGTTTAGGCTGTTATAACTATATTTAAGAGTTAAAACGTTAACAAATACGGTTATAAAGTTATTACAGAGGTTATGTATGAGTGACGCAACACAACAACAAGAACAAATTGATCAAGGGGTGATGGAAACCCTAAGAGAGCGCGACCACAGTACCTTGGCGCAACAAGTAAATCCTTTAACCTGCAACCACAATGATATTGTAGAGTTACTAGCAAGGTATATGGCACTAAGCGAGCAAGAAGATGATGAGCTGTTTGATGATTGGTTTGATAACCTAACTAAAGAGCAACATACTGTTTTAAAAGTATTTGAAGTTTACCGTGGACAATATGAGCACCAAAATTAAAGTGTTTATTTTTGTAAATATGCCAAATCCAGTGGTTATTTAAATAAAACTAAATAGCCACTACTACTTTTTCATTAAAGAGTAGCTATGTTGTATCAACCACTACTCCCACCTGTTTAAATCATAATTTTTTGCGGATTGAATCTTATCTTTATTTAGGCACGACTTACTGATATTTATAAATATTTATTTATTGCTATTTTTAGGTAATGTTCTAGTTTGAATAGGCAGACTGTTTATAGTTTAAATAAGTTTATCGGATTATATACTCGAAAATATTCGCTCCAGTTTCGTAATTTATAAAACATTTAAAATTAATAGAGCTTTAATGATTAAACCTGAGATTCCAAATAACGAAGCTGAGCGATTACACGCGCTTAGAGCATTAAAAATTCTAGATACGTCTCATGAATAGCGCTTTGATCGTGTTACTCGTATTGCCAAGCGTATGTTTAATGTTTCTATTTCATTGGTTACTTTGATTGACGAAGACCGCCAGTGGTTTAAATCAAGGCAGGGGCTTGATGCGCCTGAGCTTCCTCGCGAAACCTCATTTTGTGGCCACACCATAAATCAAGACGAGTTATTAATAATCCCAGATACAGCTCAAGACGAAAGGTTTTTTGATAACCCCTTTGTTACAGGCGATCCTAAAGTACGCTTTTATGCAGGCTTTCCTTTAAAATTAAGGGAAGGAGTCATTATAGGCACTTTGTGCCTTGCCGATAATAAACCTAGACAACTCAATGATGAAGAAAAACAATTACTAAGAGATTTAGGCACGTTAGTCGAGCGAGAAATTCAATCAATTCAACTAGCCACAATTGATGAGTTAACAAGAATCTCTAATCGACGTGGCTTTTTAAACCTTGCCGAACATACGCTAAATGTATGTAGGCGAAACAAAGTATCAATGTCGTTTATTTTGTTTGATCTCAATAAGTTTAAACAAATTAATGATATTTATGGACACCACGAAGGCGATTTTGTATTAAATAAATTTGCACAAATTATGCTTAGTTCATTTCGTGATTGTGAAGTAATAGGTCGACTTGGCGGAGATGAATTTGTTGCGATGTTAAGCGATTCAGACGAGACAAAAGCAGAGTTTGTTTTACAAAGGTTTGCGGATGCAATAGAGCATGCTAATAATACCTTAAACAAGCCATACAAAATTGATTACAGTGTAGGAGTAACACACTTTACACACGATACAGGTAAATCAGTTGAGGATATGATTCAAGATGCTGATGTTGCAATGTATCAGCAAAAAAAGCAGCAATCACTTTAGTGAACTATTTAGTTTAATTGCTGCTTGAACTTCACTTAACTTCCTCATGCTAGTACGAACCTTATAATATGCCGTTATTCGCTATTGCAGTCATTTTTTGCCGCGGGTGATGCTAAAGACACATTTGGTTGCCAAACCCTGTTCCATATTTTATGAAGATTGTTTAAGTTTGGTCTTTGACTTATTTTTTCAAAGTTACCAATGCTCACTTCTGAATCATTTTTTTGACCCACTACAAAATTAAACACATAGTTGCACTCCATGCCCATACGTAAATCAGAAAGTACAATATTGCTTTGCTGTTGGCGCACCGAATAAAACCCTTTAGTAAACCACTGCAAGCGTTTTATAGCCCATTCATCGCTAATATTATTTAACAGTGAAGGCGTTGTTTGATAAGCCGTTAATGTAACATCGCTGGGTGCGTCAAATACTGATGCATAACCTTCGTAGTATTGTCCGTCAGACATCACAACAATACGCCACAGCAAAGTGGTTAGCGGAGCAGGCGTACTAACATACGCATTGACTGGTATTTGTCTGTTGTTGAGAGCCGTTTTTACTTTGTCATCAATATTTACTTTTAAAATTAAAGCGCAAAATAAATATAGACTACTTAAAACTAAAGCCGCTGCATTTATACGATAAGCCGTTGCTGCTTTTATTTTGGGTATTAGCGTAGATATTACGCCAATTAATAAAGGAAGCGTGTAAGCGGGGTCAATAATAAACACACTAGAAACCGCAAAGGGGTACTCAGTAAAAGGCCAGAGTAGTTGTGTACCGTATACCGTTAGGCTGTCTAATAGGGCATGTGTAGATAAACTTAAAAATACTAGCCAAAACCAGCGCACTTTATAAATTTGCATTCCCGCGTGTACTTTTAATATTAGCCATACAATGAGCGGGCTAATTAATAAATGTATTAATAACGAATGGCTAAAGCCACGGTGATAAGTAAATGCTTCTACAGATCCGCCATATGGCAAAAATACATCTAAATCAGGGAGCGTGCCTAAAATTGCTCCCCATAAAACGGCTTTTCGACCTATTTTATTGCCTAATACCGCATAACCTACAGCACTGCCTAATGCTACCTGCGTTAAAGAATCCATTTTAATTAATACCTTTAATTACTACTTTTATTATTTATACTTTTTGATTATTAAAAAGCGTCAAAAAATCGGTTAAAACATTTAATAAGCATATCAATATTAATATACAGAGCTTATAAACTAAGCCTAAGCTTTATGAAATCTAAAAAAGCCACAATTCGCGATGATACCGCACTGTTTCGCCGCTGCTTGCGCTAAGCGAAAACGTAAATAAAATGAGTTTTAATAACGGCCAAGTTTACGAGCATGTAAGTTCGAATCTTATAAATCACCAATACGTATGGCTAAGTCTGTTTTATGCTCGAGTAAATTAATAGTACTGCCGTGTGAGGTTATATCAAGCGTTATGTGAGGGTATTATTTAGCGAATTCACCAATTAAAGGCGTAAGTTGATGCAATACAAAAGGGTTTGCCGCATCTATTAGCTGCTTGCCATTTGGCGCTTGTTTTAAAGCTTTATGGCGTTTTCATCTGTGCATAAAATATTTAGCCTTTCGCAGGCGTATTTTAAAAGTATAGCTTTCCTCGCATTTTAAATTAAGCAAAATAATACCCCGTGGCGACTTATAAGTCCTGTTCCCGTTTAAAATACGGATGGTCAATTTGTTACCATATTTGGAATGATAATTGCTTCTAATTATAAAAATAAAGTCGTCAATTTTTAGACACATGAGGCAAAAATGAATTTTGGAACTCTTTCTTCGCAGTTATACAATGACAATGGCTATTCAAGCCTAAGTAATTTAAATAAAAACACTGTAAAAACGGATGATCCTAGTAAAAGTCCAGAGGCTAAAGCAGACTCTTCTTTAAATAAAGACGCCGAAAAAACTACGAGCTCTACTGCAGCTACTGAAGACGCAAAGTCTATCATTAGCAGCGAAACAGAAGATTCGAGTGACAATTCAGCAGTTCAAATGAATAAAGCGATCGAGTCAATTAAAGATTTACAGAGTAAAATAAGAGAAATGACCAATAGTTCTGATACGCCCACAGGGGAAGCGGTAGAAGAGCTAAGCGAACTTAAAAAGCAACTCGATAGTGAGCTATCGTCGATACAATTAACAGTGCGAAAAAATGTATCTACTTTAATGGATTCAATGTTTTCATCATCTTCAGATAATAAAAATTCAGGTTTGCTTTTTAATAACCAAGCATAATTTAACTTGCTTTTTAATATAGTTATAAACTTAGTCGTGGCTTTATAAAGTCTAAAAAAGCCACAATTCGAGACGATACCGCACTGTTTTTATAATACACGGCTTGTACAACCTCTCGGTTATTAGGAGAGCTAACTGCACTGGGTAACACTTCAACTAATTTACCTGTTTTTAAGTCATTGCCAATCATAAAGTGAGAAAGTAACGCCACACCTTGGTTTGCAATGCACAGCTGGCGCACTGTTTCGCCGCTGCTTGCGCTAAGCGAAAACGTAAATAAAGCGGGCTTTACTAACGGCCAAGTGTTTAATTTAGGGGAGTCACTAAAACCAATTAACTTATGGTTTTGTAAGTCATCTATTTGTGTAATTGCAGCGCTGTTTTTTATATATTCTGGGCTGGCTACAATACGTAACTGACTGCTGCCGAGTTTACGAGCATGTAAATTTGAGTCTTTTAAATCACCAATGCGTATGGCTAAATCGGTTTTATGTTCAAGTAAATCAATAATGCTGTCGTGTGAGGTTATATCAAGCGTTATGTGAGGGTATTGCTTAGCAAATTCGCCAATTAAAGGCGTAAATTGGTGCAATACAAAAGGGCTTGCAGCATCTATTCGCAGCTTGCCACTTGGCGCTTGTTTTAAAAGCTTTATGGCTTCTTCACCGGTATAAAGCGTATTTAACCCTTCGCGCGCATATTTTATAAAAGTATGGCCCTCTTCGGTAAGTTCTAATCGGCGTGTTGTCCTGTTTAGTAAAGTGCATTGCAGTGTATTTTCAAGGCGTGATACAGCTCGCGACACTTTAGCCACTTGTTGATCGAGCAAATTAGCTGCCCCCGAAAAGCTTCCGCAATCTACTACCGTTATAAATGTTTCTAAATCTTCAGTTTTTGAATGAACAGCCATAAATATACCAACACCATCTTTGCATTATTAACAAAAGTATTTTGTCACTAATGCTATTTTTTGCAAACGATATTTTAGCCAAACTACATTTTTCAAATATTAATGAGGATATAACTATGCCATTGGCTTTGTGGGCGCTTACCTTAAGCGCATTTGCAATAGGAACAACTGAGTTTGTAATAGTGGGATTAGTACCCACCATTGCAAACGACTTAGGCGTAAGCCTACCTTCAGCGGGTTTGCTTGTAAGTTTATATGCGGTTGGCGTTGCTATTGGTGCACCGTTGCTAACAGCTTTAACGGGTCGTTGGAATCGTAAAGTGGTCTTAATAAGCTTAATGGGCTTGTTTGTATTGGGCAACTTATTGGCTTGGCAAGCGCCAAGTTACGAAACATTAATACTTGCGCGCATTTTAACGGGGCTTGCCCATGGTGTGTTTTTTTCAATCGGATCGATGATTGCCACAAGTCTAGTAAGCAAAGACAAAGAAGCCAGTGCAATTGCCATTATGTTTACCGGGCTTACTGTAGCACTAGTAACCGGTGTGCCATTAGGTACATGGATTGGACAACACTTTGGTTGGCGTGCAACGTTTTTAGTTGTGTCGGTATTAGGTTTAATTGCATTAATCGGCAGCTCTATTTTAGTGCCAAAAAACTTAAAACAATCAATATCAGCCACGTTTAAAGAACAACTACAAGTAATTGTAAAACCGCGTTTATTACTCGTATATTTAATGACGATATTGGGCTACGGCGGCACGTTTACAGCGTTTACTTATTTAGCACCTATTTTAGAGCAACAAACAGGTTTTGCGCCTTCGGCTATTGCTTTAATAATGCTTGTTTACGGTGTATCGGTAGCGATAGGTAATATTTGGGGTGGAAAGTTGGCCGACAAACGCGGCCCAATTAGCGCACTGAGCATTATATTCAGCGCTTTGAGTATTATTTTACTGATATTTACTTTTACGATGGAATCAAAAATTGCTGCTGTACTTACTATTTTAGTCTGGGGCGCATTTGCTTTTGGTAATGTGCCAGGCTTGCAACTTTATGTAGTAAAGCAAGCACAAAAGCACACGCCCAATGCGGTAGATGTTGCATCAGGTTTAAACATAGCCGCATTTAATATTGGTATTGCACTTGGCTCAATTATTGGTGGTAGCGTAGTAGAGAACATGACCCTGCAAGATACAGCATGGATAGGCGCCGTTATCTCTGTTTTAGCACTTGGTGTTACACGCTACAGCGGTATGCTTGATAAACGTGAAATTCAGCAAGCATAAAGTCTTAGCAGGGTCTGTTGACCTTTTAGGATTAAATTTGTTCAATCTAGGGAGGATTTAATCACGGAGCGAGGTTTGTAACCTAGTGGGCTAAGTAAAAATCGAGGGACAAAGAGTAAATCCACCCTAGGAAGAACCTACAGGCAGCGCGTATTTGGCATTTATGCTGCGTTATCGCCTATTAATGTGGAACAACCACACTGCATAGGCTCTGCCTTGCCTAAATACCAAATACACTGCTGCAAATGTAATCTCTAAAGATTAACAGACCCTAACCTTGAAACTAAAATTAATGACCTCATACCTGTTATGAGGTCATAGATTTTTAAGTGACAGTCGTAATAAGAAGTAAAAGGTGTATTTCGTAAAACTTCAGTGAAGTTTGTATTTCAAAACCGATTATTTTATAAGGATAAACCATGACAAAACGTGTAATAGAAATGCCAGAACTCGGTATGGGAACATTCCGATTAGAGGGCGACACGGCCTATAACTCAGTAAAAATGGCGCTCGAAGTTGGGTTTCGCCATATTGATACTGCACAAATTTATGGCAACGAAGAGCAAGTAGGTCAAGCCATAAAAGATAGTAATATTCCGCGCAGTGAAATATTCTTAACTACCAAAGTGTGGAATAACAAATTAAATAAAAGCGACTTTATCCCAAGCGTTGAAAAGTCACTTGAAAAGCTACAGGTTGATTCGGTCGACTTACTGCTAATTCATTGGCCATCGCCTGCTAACGACGAGCCAATGAGTGAATACCTCACTGAATTACTAAAAGCGAAGCAGCTTGGTTTAACTAAGCACATTGGTGTATCAAACTTCACCATTGCAAACTTAAATGAAGCAATGCAAACGCTTGACTCGCGTGAAATATTTACCAATCAGGTTGAGGTGCACCCATATTTAACTAATACTAAATTACGCGCATTTTGTGCTCAGCACGACATTCATGTAACAGCATACATGCCATTTGTAGTAGGCAAAGTACTTAAAGATCAAACCATTATCGACATTGCTAAAAAGCACGATGCAAGTCCAGCACAAGTTGTTCTAGCGTGGGTTAACGCCAGAGGTATGACGACAATTCCATCATCAACTAAGCGTAAAAACTTAGAAGATAACTTTAACGACCACGTTAAATTAGATGATGAAGACATAGCCCGCATTGATGGTCTTGATTGCGGCGACCGCCAAGCAACACCAGAATTTGCGCCGCAGTGGGATCAGTAAACTTACCTCAAACGCAAAGTTTAACTAAATATTTTAAGGTGTAGATTATCTACACCTTAACTTTTAAAAGGAATACACATGTTAACGGTTATAGCGGCACTGTCGTGCAAAAATATTGATGCAGATGTAATGCTTACAGCACTTGAAAACTTACAAAAGTCATCGCGCCAAGAAGTAGGGTGCTTACGTTATGAACTATCGGTAAAAAGTGATGATGAACATACCGACTACGTTGTTAGCGAACAGTGGGCGTCTGACGAGCACTTTGAAGCGCATAAAAACGAGCCACACTTTAAAGCGTTTGGTACGCAAGTTACTGGGCTTTTAACCAATAGTAGTATTGATGTATATAAATCAATTGGTTAAATTCTTTTTATAGTGCCTATTATGGTATGTATTAAACTACTTAGCTAAATTACATATAACCAAGTAAATACTCAAATAGGTGCTGTTAACTTACATCACCTTTTATTCTTACACTCCAACCTGCCTAAATACTCTACTTCCCCAATATACCAATGAAACCTATTAGGACTCTTTTTTGTTAATTCTTAGTGCGTCGAAATCAAAAGAGGTTCATAACACTATTAAAAGTCGTTTTGGTATCACAACCCACTCTGATAAATAGCCTATTTAATTTGTTGTTTACATTAAAATTCTCTGGTGTAAATATAGAAAGATGTAATTTAAGGCATTAAGCATATATGTTTGACTTGAATAGTTTGAAAGGAAAAGTTCTTATAGCTGTTTCGTTAAGTCATATTCACGAAAAAGTTCACCAGGCATGGCAAGATAAGAGTAATGAAGGTTTTTTGATTTGCTATGAAATAACCTTAGAATTTGAAGATGGCAAAACTTATTTAATTAAACTGTGTGAAGTTGACGCTATTGGTTATTACCCAAGTTTAGGCTTGAGTATAGAACCTGTAGAAAGAACTGAATTATTGTACCCTTTATAATATTTCAAAACTGCCGAGCCGAATATGCGACATTGTTGAAAGTGATCATTTAGGTGAAGACGTAGTAAATCAATTTACACTAACTTTTGATAATGGAAAAATTTTGTTATCAGACATGTTTATCCACCTATGACGATGGGAATTAGAGTAGGGTAAATCTTAGGTAGTAATTTAACTATAAGCCTGGTAGTTGTTAATAGGCTCCTTACTTCTGCATATTTTAACTAACCACTTTCTATTATGAGACGTAAGGTATACGTGACATGTTTGATGAATTCAGATATATCTTGTCAAAAATTGAAGTTAAAGAACACGTTGAATGGGGAGCATCAATTGAATTAATTGATTACGATCACAAGGATTATATTGAAGACGTATTGTGTGAAAAGTTCGGTCTTGAATATGCATTCAGTTCTAATAAAGATATTACGGGAGGATATGTTCTATACTTCTGTAAAAGTGCTACTTTTGATCAAGTCAAAAATGCAGTTGCAAAGATAAATAACTACCATGAATTACAAAGCAGAGAATTCAAGGTAGCACCGTATAAGTAATTAATGCGAGAAGGGAGGTTAGCCGCTGGCAATTTTCGTCCTTCAGTACTTACCTATTTTACAGCTGAGTTAATTAAACCAATAATGGAGACATGGGTATGGAAATTAATAAATCAAATCAATCTATTCTTATTTTTGTAATCCCTTTATTAACTGCGTATTTCGGATCAAAAGTTATATTTCACTTATTTGCTTTTGAGTATCTTGTGTTTACAGATACTTTTGACATTC
>NZ_PJBR01000235.1:0-10520 GCF_002863625.1 Pseudoalteromonas sp. MelDa3
ATCTTTGCTTGGTAAAAATACCAACCTAAAATGATCCGGCTCGGGCCAATTAAACGCCCTGCCATGTACAAGTAATATTTTTTCGGCTTTTAGCAAATCGTACATCATCTTTTCATCATCTTTAACGTTAAAAAGTGCTGTATCAACTTTAGCAAACGCATAGAGCGCGCCTTTAGGTTTTTTACAACTAATGCCTTCAATAGCATTTAATCCACGCCATGCAATATCACGCTGCTCATATAAGCGCCCACCCGGGTTTATTAGACTATCAATTGATTGCACGCCACCCAACGCCTGTTGAATTGCATATTGTGCAGGTACATTTGCGCACAAACGCATAGATGAAAGTATTTCTAGGCCTTTGCGTAAATCATCCATTACCGAGGTACGACCGCTCAAAACCATCCACCCCATTCTCAGCCCCGCTGCACGGTATGTTTTTGCTAAACCATTAAAAGTAATAATAGGCACATCGTCGCAAAGTGAGCCGATTGAAGTATGCGTTATACCATCGTATAAAATCTTCTCGTAAATTTCATCGCTCAATAACAGTAATTTGTGTTCGCGTGCGATATCGATTAATTGCATTAACAAGTCGTCGCTATAAACCGCACCGGTTGGATTATTAGGGTTAATTAATACCAATGCTTTTGTTTTTGAAGTGATTTTACTTTTTATATCTGCAATGTCCGGAAACCAATCTTGCTCTTCATCACATAAATAATGTACCGGATTACCACCCGATAACGTGACCGAAGCAGTCCAAAGTGGATAATCTGGAGCAGGAATAAGCACTTCGTCACCATTATTTAATAGCGCTTGAGTGATCATTTGAATGAGTTCGCTTACGCCATTACCAATATAAATGTTATCTACATCTAAATTATGTAATCCACGTTGTTGGTAATGCTGATAAATAGCCACGCGGGCTGAATAGAGGCCTTTAGAGTCACAGTAGCCTTGGGCTGAATATAAGTTGCGGATAATATCGCGGTGCATGTCCTCTGGCATATCAAAACCAAAAGCAGCCGGATTACCTATATTCAATTTTAATACTTTTTGACCTTCGTCTTCCATTTTTTTAGCTTGTGCTAAAACCGGCCCACGAATGTCATAACATACACCTTCTAATTTGTGACTCTTTTTAATATCAGACATTTTTACCTCGACTAGTGAGTCTTTAGACTAACCTAGTAAAGGCGCAAAATGCCAGTGTATTTGATTACTTAGTACTGAAATAAATTCACGTTTCAGTTTCAATAATTAACGAGATGCTAACCATTCATTTAGCTTAGCTTGAGAGCCAGTTACTTGAGCCATTAAGCTATTAGATGCGTCGATGGCTTCAGCTAAGTTATCTAGGTTTAAATTTTGTTCAATAACGCGAGATACTTCAGCAAGGCTTGAAGCACCAAACTGCGCAGCGTTAGATTTTAAGCTATGAGAATGACGAATAGCCGCTTCTCTGTCTTTTCCAATGGTTGCTAAAACTTCAGAGCCTAAACGCTCAAACTCCGAGCAGCAAAAATCAAGTGTATCAGCAAACTGCTCACCCAATAACGATTCCATACTCTCTAATGCTGATGTATCAATATTTATTTCTGTCATATTTTAAGCCCTTAAAACAATCCATGTAAATTACAGTTTAATAGTACTACTTTATATTGATGCGTAAAAAAAACCAACTTAATTACCTTATAAATGTATAATTGTGAGGATCATACTGGCAACAAAAAGTTTATTAAATGGCACGCACACTTTGTAATCATTGTAACTTTGCACTTAACACCTGTATTTGCAGCGCAATTACAAATATAAACAACAAAGTTAAGGTTATTATTCTACAGCACCCAAGCGAAGAAAAAATAGCAAAAAATACCGCTAAACTACTCAATTTATGCCTAACTGATTGCCAAATAGTCAAAGGCGAAAATAATGACGACTTTTCTATTCTTAAATCACTGCCAGTAAGCTCAACTGTTTTGCTCTACCCTAACGAACATGCTGTAAATTTAGACGATAGCGCTGAGCAATCTAATATAAAAAACATCACCCATTTAATCGTGGTTGATGGTACATGGAAAAAAGCCTACAAAATTTTGCAGCTCACCACATTGCTAAATCAATTCAAAACGGTCAGTTTTAAACAGTTACCTAAAAATCGTTATGCTATTCGTAAAGCCCCTAGGGCCGACAGCCTATCCACACTTGAAGCCGTAGCGCATAGTTTGTTTTTAATAGAGCAGTTAAATCCTGCACCACTTTATAATGTGCTTGATGAATTAATACAAAAACAAACCCAACACATGCCCGAGCACGTAAAAGCACGTTACTTAGATTAAATTCGTTACTATATGAAACTTGCAATGCGTAACTACCCTAACAGGCTAAAACGTGGCTTTACTCGCCAAGGCCCCGACTATCGCTTTGACGACCAAGTCGACTTTAGCGATATAAGAGATACCTTTGGCTTTAGGTCAATGGTCGTCGGTAAATGGGTAACTAAAGAAGAGCGCTACATTAGCGCTAATTTAATTTACGATGCACTGGCCGACCTTGCACAAATACTGCATTTACCGCCCAAAGCTATTGGTCTTCGTGGCAAACTTAATTTTGCATTTGGTCATGGCGGTCAAAAAGGTGTACAAGCACATTATAATGCAGCCTCTCAAACGCTTGCCCTTGCAAAAAATGCAGGCGGTGGTGCACTTGCTCACGAATGGTTTCATGCGTTTGATCATCATATAAGCGAGCATTTATTTGCAGCAAAACCACGATTTGGTTTTGCCTCCAAATTATGGCTTTCAAACACGCCTAATTTATCGCACCCACTTAATAATGCTTTGAACAGTTTTTATAAAAATGTATTTTTAGATGAGCACGGCGTTGATGCAAATAGCTTTGTACAAACATGCATAGAACACGATAAGGCTCACAATATGAATTATATGAGTATGCCAGAGGAGCTTGCCGCACGTTGTTTTGAAGCCTGTATTGAGCAGCATTCAAATATAAAAAATAGCTTTTTAGTGGGGGGCTTACAAAGTAGTAATTTAATATACCCAAATATTGGGCATATTAATAAAGCAAATGAAGCGCTTAACCAGTACTTTGAACTACTGGGTTATGCGCTTCATAAAATAGACGAGTAATGTCTATATTTGGTGATTACTTATCGTCACTAATACGACTTGCTACTGCACTGTTTTGATCTTTATATTTTGCATCTTTACGGATGTTGTATGGGTTTTCACACGGTCCCGATAGCATTTCAAAGCTCATAGCACCAATTTTCATCAGTGGGCGTAGTGCCAGTGGTAATTTACCTGAGTTGTAAAACTCTAAAACAATATTACCGCTCCAGCCTGGGTCTATTCGGTGCGCGGTTACATGCACCATTAAACCCAAACGCGCAAGCGATGAGCGTCCATCTAACCAACCTACTATATCTGCTGGCAAAGTTACTTTTTCATGGGTAATAGCTAGTGCGAGTTCACCTGGGTGTAAAAAGAATGCTTCACCTTCATCAAGCACTATTTCTTCACTCATGATTGATTCCATGGCTTTATTTAGCTGATCTTTTGGACCACTTAAATCGACGTATGCCGCGTTGTGTGCATTAAAAGTTCTAAATTTATTACCTAATCGCAAATCGGCAGTTACGCCTGAAATCATGTCACTTGTTGGCGCAGGCTCAATAACAATGCGACCATCGCTTAGGTATTCATTAATATGTGTGTCTGAAAGTCTCATTATTTATTAATCTTCTGTAATCACAATTTCAATTGCATTGTGATGCTGTTGATAATAGAGCGTGCTGGCTATAAGCCTCGCTGCTGCGCTGTATGTTTTGCTTATCGCCGCGTCGTTATCGTTGGCAATAAGTTTTCCTTGCTCAGAATACTCGCGTATATCTATTGCAAGAGGAATATGGCTAAGTACGGGTACGCCGTGCTTGTGCGCAAGTTTTTGTGCGCCGTCTTTACCAAATACGTGGTTAGCTTCACCGCAGTGGCTGCAAATGTAATAACTCATGTTTTCAATTAAGCCCAGCACTGGCACGTTTACTTTATTAAACATAGCAATGCCTTTTTGCGCATCGGCAAGGGCTAAGTCTTGCGGCGTAGTGACAATAACAGTACCGCTCGCTGGTACTTTTTGGCTCATTGTTAGTTGAATATCACCGGTGCCCGGTGGCATATCCACAATTAAGTAATCAAGCTCACCCCAATCAGTCTCGTTAAGCAATTGGCTAAGTGCGCCTGACGCCATTGGTCCGCGCCATACAGTGGCGTCATCGCTTGGGACTAAAAAGCCAATTGACTGCGCTTTAATGCCGTTTGCATCAAAAGGCTGTAGCTGTTTGTTATCTTTAGTGACGGGCTCTGCGCCCACCAAGCCTAAAAGCATTGGAATAGATGGGCCATAAATATCAGCATCTAAAATACCCACCTTTGCGCCTTCGTTTTTAAGGGCGCCCGCCAAGTTAACAGCAGTAGTCGACTTACCTACTCCGCCTTTGCCTGAGGCAATAAGCACAATATGTTTAATCGCCTTAAACTTAGCTGCCTCTTTAATGATAACCTTGGCGCTAATTGTTACAGGCACATTTAAGCATTCACTTACGTGTTGCTCAACTAAAGGCATTTCTGATTGCCCAGCAAATGGTAGGGTTAATTTAATGTGTAGTGATTTATCGTCATTTTGAGTAATAGTATCAATGAAGCTTTCGTCAATACCGACGGCAAAAGCCGCACTACGATATGCCGCTAAGGCAGTAATAATCGGTTGTTTTTGCACCGATTTAGAAGAGAATAGTTTCGACAGTCCAAACATAGCAATTAAATAGCGTTTCTTTGATGAAAAGTGCCACGGAATTATGTAACATTCAGGGCATTAACACCAGTCAATTAATAAAAATCCATAAGCTGTGCACACTCTAAGCAGATAGCTTGTAGATAAATTAATGATAATTGCCGTTTGTATAATAAAAACGGCGTTTTATCCTCAATTCGGAATGATTATGACGCAGCGAAAGATCCTGATTACCAGCGCATTACCTTATGCAAATGGCCCTACTCACTTAGGTCATTTATTGGAATATATTCAAACTGATATTTGGTCACGTTTTCAAAAACTACAGGGCCATGAAGCTTATTATGTTTGCGCAGACGATGCCCACGGCACGCCAATTATGCTTAATGCGCAAAAGCAAGGGATCACGCCTGAAGAAATGGTAAAACAAGTGAGCATAGAGCGCCAACGCGACTTTGCTGACTTTAATATCAAATTTGATAACTACCACAGCACGCACAGCCAAGAAAACAAAGAATTTAGCGAGCTTATTTATAACCGCCTAAACGATGCCGGCCATATTAAAAAGCACACTATTTCGCAATTATTCGATCCAGAAAAAGGTATTTTCTTACCCGATCGCTTTGTAACAGGTACTTGTCCAACGTGTAAGTCTGAAAACCAAAACGGCGACAGCTGTGATTCATGTGGTGCTACATACAGCCCAACAGAACTCATTAATCCGCGCTCTGTAATGTCAGGTGCTGAGCCTGTACTTAAAGATTCTGAACATTACTTTTTTGACCTGCCAGCATTTGAAGGCATGCTAAAAGAGTGGTTACACTCGGGCACTATTCAACAAGAAATGGCTAACAAGCTAGACGAATGGTTTACCGATGGCCTGCAGCAGTGGGATATTAGCCGTGATGCGCCTTACTTTGGTTTTGAAATTCCAAATGCACCGGGCAAATATTTTTACGTTTGGTTAGATGCACCTATTGGTTACATGGCGAGCTTTAAAAACCTATGTGATAAAAAAGGCATCAACTTTGATGAGTTTTGGGCTGAAGGTTCAGACGCTGAGCTTTATCACTTTATTGGTAAAGACATCATTTATTTCCACAGCTTATTTTGGCCAGCAATGTTAGAAGGCGCTAATTTTAGAAAGCCAACTAACGTATTCGCTCATGGTTTTGTTACTGTAAATGGCGAAAAAATGTCTAAATCAAAGGGTACGTTTATTAAAGCGCGTACTTATTTAGATAACTTAAACCCAGAGTACTTACGTTACTACTACGCAGCAAAATTAAGCAGCGGTATTGTTGATCTTGATTTAAACCTAGAAGACTTTGCACAACGCGTAAATTCAGACCTAGTAGGTAAAGTAGTAAACATAGCGAGCCGTTGTGCTGGCTTTATTACTAAAAAGTTTGATGGCAAGCTAAGCAGCACTATTATGCAACCAGAGCTGTTAGCAGAGTTTCAAGCGGCTGCACCTAGCATTACAACACACTACGAAAACCGCGATTACAGCCGCGCAATTCGCGAAATAATGGCGCTTGCCGACAAAGCAAACCAATTTATTGATGGCGCAGCACCTTGGGTATTAATTAAAGACGACACTAAGCAACAAGAAGCACACGAAGTGTGTTCTCTTGGTCTTAACTTATTCCGCGTTTTAATTACTTACTTAAAACCAGTGCTACCAGAAATGGCCGACAACGTACAAGCATTTTTAAATGACGACCTTGCATGGGACGGCGTTCAAAATGCACTCGTAAGCCACCCTATCAATAAATTTAAACCGTTAATGCAACGTGTTGAAATGGATAAAGTAAATAAAATGGTTGAAGAATCTAAAGAAAGCTTAGCGCCAAAAGTAACTATTGACCCTAACAGCCCACTTGCAAAAGAGCCGATTAGCGACGAGATAGAATTTGATGACTTTGCAAAAGTAGACTTACGCGTAGCTAAAATTGCTAAAGCAGAGCACGTAGAAGGCGCTGATAAACTACTTAAGCTAACACTTGATTTAGGCGGAGAAACTCGCCAAGTGTTTGCAGGTATTAAATCAGCTTACGCACCAGAGGATCTTGAAGGTAAGTTAACCGTTATGGTCGCTAACCTTAAGCCTCGTAAAATGCGCTTTGGTATGTCAGAGGGCATGGTATTAGCTGCAGGTCCTGGCGGAAAAGAAATTTATATTCTTAACCCAGATGACGGCTCAGAGCCTGGTATGCGCGTAATGTAATATTACTCATACAATAAAAACCGCTGATACATCAGCGGTTTTTTTATGGGCAAAAACAATGTTTAGTCGTATATTCAATACGAATGCCTCTGTATTAAATAAAGTGAATTGTAATTATGACCCAAATTTTAGATGCCAACAGAATAAAAGTAAGTAGCCAAATAAAACAACACAAATTAGTCGCCATACTGCGCTTAAAGCAACAAGGTGATGTAGCACCATTAATTGATTGTTTAGTTAATGCGGGCATAAACGCACTCGAGATCACCTCAAATACACCGGGCTTTGAGCAAGAAATAGCAAAAGCTCGTGCAGCTCATAAAAACGCACTTATTGGTGCAGGCACAATAATTAACACCACCCTTGCTCAGCAAGCAATTGATGCAGGCGCGCAGTTTATCGTAACGCCAAATACCAACAAATCGGTTGTCGAACTTGCCCACCAGCACGGGTTACCAGTATTAATGGGCGCGCTAACACCTACCGATGTAGCAAATGCAATTGAATATAAGGCAGATATTATTAAGGTATTTCCTGCGGGCAGTATGGGCGTTGGTTACTTTAAAGCATTAACAGGTCCATTTTCAGAAGCACAATTAATACCTGTTGGTGGTGTGAATTTAGATAATTTATCACAATGGTTTGAAGCAGGTGCTTGTGGCGCGGCAGTAAGTGGCGATTTTTGTAAGGTATTAAATACCGAACAAGAGCGTAGCCACCTTACCAAGCTTGTAAAAAACTATATAAGTAAACTGCCTAAATAGGCAGTTTATTTTATTTATAAAATAGCCAAATGTGCGCTCATAAAATTTGATTGGGCGCTATACAAAATTAATTACTACTAATTAATTCAGCTTTTTCAATACGCGATCTTTTCTTGGTAAGTAATAATTATCGTAATCAAGTGACACTATAACGCGCTCTGCTTTTCCTAATAACTCGTTACGCGGAATTAAACCTATTACACGCGAGTCAGCGCTATTGTCGCGGTTATCGCCCATTGCTAAGTAATAATCATCAGGAATTGTAATTGCATCAAACCCCGATAAACGTGAAGGAATATTTGCCACTCTTATCGAATGCTCTAATCCGTTTAAATCTTCAATTTTATCAAGTGAGTCTATGTTGCTGCGCTGATCTGCATAATTAAGTTTTTTACCATTAATAATGAGCTCATTATTTTCAAGCGCAACGGTGTCTCCTGGCACACCAATTACACGCTTAATTAAACGGTTATCGGCAGCTTGTGAGTCAAAAACAATAATATCACCAGCTTGTGGATCCGCTAATTTAAGTAATTTTATGTGCGTAAATGGGACGCGAATATCGTAGGCCATTTTATCGGTAAGTATTCTGTCACCTTCTTGAATGGTCGGTTTCATTGAGCCTGTTGGTACTTCGTACCAATCGGCAACAGCGCTTCTAAATACGCTCATCAGTGCAATAAATACGATAAGAGAGCGGTTATTTTTCCAAAACTTATAAACTAATTTCATGCCTATTCCCTTCAATTGAACAAGTCTTTAATTAAGTAACTGTTTATATGACTTTGTTAATTAGCTGCAGTTCAATCAATGATGTAACAAAACATGTTGACTACTAATTTTAATTGATCGATTAAATTTAGAGCGTCGTAACATTTAACGAAACCAACGGGTATTAACTTAAAGGAAAATAAAATGTTTAAGAAAATTACTACTGCATTATTGTTTACAACTGCAAGCCTTGGATTTACTACAATGGCTTATGCTGATCATCATGGTATGAAAAAAGACGTTGTTGAAGTAGCCGTTGAAAATGGTTCGTTCACTACTCTTGTTGCTGCTGTTAAAGCCGCAGGTTTAGTTGAAACACTGCAAGGTAAAGGACCGTTTACTATTTTTGCACCAACAGATGCTGCATTTTCTAAATTACCTGAAGGCACTGTTGAAATGCTACTCAAGCCTGAAAACAAAGACAAGCTAACGGCGGTATTAACTTATCACGTAGTGTCTGGAAAAGTGATGGCAGCCGACGTAATGAAGGTAGATAGTGCGAAAACACTACAAGGCCAATCAGTTATGGTTAAAGCCGACAGCATGGGCGTAATGATAAATGACGCTAAAGTTGTAAAAGCTGATGTAAAAGCAAGCAACGGCGTAATTCATGTTATCGACACCGTACTACTTCCAAAAGAGTAGTCATAAAAGAATAAGCCAAATAAAAAAGCATAAGTAAATACTTATGCTCTTTTATTTATTTTTGTTTCATCACATAAAAAATTATTGATTTAGTTTTTCTTTCGCTTCTTTTACTTTTTCAAAATCTAAACCAAGTTCATCAGTCGCTTCTTTAATAAGGTGCGGTTGAGTCATTACGACTGCCATTAGTTGCTGTAGTTTTTCTGGCGGAATACCAAGCTCTTGAACAAGCGCCATTGCCATCATTGGGTTTTGAGTAAACGCTTCAAACAATGCTTTTACTTTTTCGTCGCTTACATTGTGCTCTTTAAGTATTGCTAGTATTGGATTCATTATTAAACCTTAAGTGTTTTTTATAGGGCTTAGTATATGGGCTAAACCCTAAAATTAAAGAGTTACTCTACAAGTAAAACAACTTTACCAGCATTTTCATTACGCTCTAAAATAGCATGAGCTTCGTTTGCGTCGCTCCAAGGCAATGTTTTATACAGGTTAAAGTCGTACTTTTTAGTGGCAATATCATTGTAAAAACGCGCTACAAAGTCGTCGCGCACCTGGCGTTTAAACTCAATACTACGATTTCTAAGCGTTGAGGCATGAAACGAAATACGTTTGCGTAAAAGCGCGGCAAAATCAACTTCTGCAAAGCGTCCATCTAAAAATGCAAGCATCACAATTTGGCAATCCATCGCTGCAATAGCGGCATTTTTATTTAAGTAACTCCCCGAAACAGGATCTACAATTGCATTTGCTGTTAACTCATTTGCTTTCATATATTCTACAAAGTCGGTGGTTTTGTAGTTAATTGCATGATCGGCACCGAGTTCTTTTGCGTGTCGGCATTTGTCATCCGTACCTGCGGTAATAACCACGGTAGCACCTGCGCTTTTAGCCATTTGAATTGCTGCACCGCCCACACCACTAGCACCTGCATGAATAAGCGCTGTTTGCCCTTTTTGCAATTTACCAAGCTCAAATAACGCGCCAAATGCTGTTAGGTACACTTCGCTTATTGCTGCGCCTTCAGCCATTGTTACATCATCGGGTAATTCCATAAGCTGCTTTGCATCAACGGCTACATATTCACTGTAAGCGCCACCAGAACACAAAGCAAAAACACGTTTATTAAGCCAAACTCTATCAACTTTACCACCAATATCGCTAACAACACCGGCACATTCTAAACCTAAAATAGGACTATCTCCCGCAGGGGCCGGGTATTTACCTTGGCGCTGCATACTGTCTGCACGGTTTACACCTATTGCTGCAACTTTAACAAGTACTTCATGGCTCTT
>NZ_PJBR01000014.1:0-49238 GCF_002863625.1 Pseudoalteromonas sp. MelDa3
ATACCAATCTGCTTATATATGGGGTCTATTTAACGTTAAGAAAATTACGCTAGAACTAGGCAAAAGTTTTTGTATCTAGTTGTTCTAAATAAAAAATTTTTAACGAAGTTATAGTGCAATTTAATTCGTTAAATTGATCAAAGATTTATGCAGGTTGGTATAACTTTGGGAAACACAAAAAAGCAGCATTTAAGTAAACTTAAGTGCTGCCAAAGGGATGTTAAATAACGTTTGCTGTACTAATTGTGTTTAAAGCTAAATAACTGGTAACCTTTAAGCTCTGGCACTTGCATTACTAATTGCTCTTCTTGTTTTGCAATATCAGCAAAGTTTTCACATAAAGAGTTAGCTCTCTCTTCAAGTGCGCTTGCATGTAGCTCTACTTTTTTTTCTATTTGTGCACCCATATTTTCCATGCGTTGTTCAAAGGCATCCATATCGCCGCCTGAACCAAGTAACTCAGAACCTAAAGCCACTAAAATACTGCCCATTGATTGCATTACTGCTGATTCAACCGCTGTTTCTATCTGCTGCTCAAATTGTTGTTCAAAGTTTTCGCCAAATTGATTAAAACTTTGTTGGCCCATTACAAATGTACCTTGCTGGTAAAATGTGTTTTCTACCTCAATTTTAATGTCGTCCATAAGCTCAGACATATTATCAAGACCGTCAATATTAAATGCATTGCCTACTTCTTCTAATGCCACACCGGCAATTTTAACACCCTCTAACGCTATGTTAGCTACTTCAGGTAATTGAGTGCGTAAGCTGTCAGAGTACTTATTCAGTGCTTCGCGTTGTGAGCTATTAAGCGCTACAAGCTCGCCATTTACGGTTAAGTCACCATGGGCATTAAATTGCATAGTTTTATTATTGGCAGTAAAAATTTCTAATTCGTTTGGTTTAATACGTACATCGTTTTTAAATTCGACGTTACATTCATCGTTACTAAATGAAATTGTAGAATCGTTGTCGTTATGAGCCATAGCGGCTGGCGTACAAATTAATGCGCTAACTAATAGTAATTTTTTCATGTTTGTTCTCTACTTTTTGTTGATGACGATTAATTAATAACAAGTTTGATGCCAGTTTTATTTTTTCATAAAAAACAATTGATTAAGTGTTTTTCTTTATTTTTCAGCAAGTCAAAATAATTAATAAATAGCTATTTTTTAGTCAAATTGGCTAACTAATAAAAATTAATAAATTTTATTTATCGATACGATAAAAAACTCTCACTTTCCTCAATTCAAATTTAGCGCTATTTATTCACATTACTGACATGAAGACTATTTACAGTAGTCGCGTGGCTTTATTTTGATGTTAATTTGCAGAGCACTTTGGCATTAAACATTTTTAATTTTACCGGCTATTGCGATAATAAAATCCTTGGTTGGTCTCAAACACTTTATGGAGTGGGTTGTGGGTAAGACATTTAGTTACGATGCGCTAGATGACGATTTTGTTGAAGACGAGTACGAAATGCTCGGACGTAATCAACACGATAAGAACAAGCAAAAGGTTAAAAAGAAGTTGGAAGACTACCTTGAGCAAAAACGCTTGCGTAAAAATCTAGGCGAAGACGATTTAAGCGATTACACCGATTAAATTTCACTAGTATAAATAAAATACCAATTAATATTGAGAGTTTAAATGTGCAGTTATGCGTATGTTTAAGTTTCAATAGTATTGGCAATAAAGAGGCCTTGCGCCTCTTTATTACTTTTTAAAGCGTACTTTTAGCCTGTGCTAATGCTTTTTGAATTGTAAGTTCTAGCTTTTCGGGCTTAGTAAAAGGTGCATAACGTTTAATTGGCGTACCATCTGCAGCAATTAAAAACTTAGTAAAATTCCACTTTATTTTACGTGTTAAAAAACCAGGTAAAGCCGATTTCAAGTGACGAAATACAGGATGTGCATGCTCACCGTTTACATCTACTTTGGCCGCCATTAAAAAACTCACACCAAAATTAATTAAGCACCCTTGCTCTATTTGTGTAGCGTCTCCGGGTTCTTGCTGACCAAATTGATTGCACGGAAATCCCAGAATAACTAAACCTTGGCTGGCATACTTATTGTGCAAAGCTTGCAGTGACTCGTACTGGTAGGTAAATCCACATTTACTTGCGGTATTAACAATAAGCACAACCTTCCCTTCAAAATCATTAAAGTTGATAGGTTGACCCTGCAAGCTTGTTGCGCTTAATTGATGGAATTTGTGCATATTGGCGTCTTTTTATTGTTGTTAGCCGTATTTTAACCTGAGTACAATATTTCATAAAGTATAAAGATCGCACTAATTTAAAATTAGAAATAGCCCCATACCGGCAAGCGTAGTGTAATAAATATTATGTGTTTTGTAGGCAACAATAATGGCGACTATTGCTGCGCTTAAATAAGGATTTTGCCAGTTTAAGTTAATGCCATCTTCATTCAAAAGCACGATAGGCACCCAAATTGCTGTAAGCACTGCCGGTGCACTAAAGCTTAAAAATTGCTGCATTTTAGGGCCTACTTTAAACGGCAAAGCACGGTGTAAAAACAAATAACGCGTAAAAAATGTAATGCACGCCATGAGTAAAATAGTCGTCATCATGGCGTTACTTCCTTTTTAGTGGTTAGTCTTGCAGTGCTGTAACCTGCGGCCATTGCCAGCAGCGCTGAGCAAACAAGCCATAACTCAAATCCTGTGCTTTTTAAAAGCGTTGCGGTAATGCCTGCTACAATTACCGTAACGAGTGAGGCCAAATTTTTAATGCCCGGAATAACCAAAGCTATAAACGTGGCAGCAATGGCAAAGTCGAGCCCTAAATTAGTTAAATCGGGCAGCATTGTGCCTGCTACAATGCCAATTAACGTCCAAATATTCCATGCAATATAAAAGCTAAAACCAGCGCTCAATGCGTATATTAAACGTGTTTTTGTTCTGTATGCTTTTCTATGGTGAGAAAATGCAAATAGCTCATCGGTTAATACAAAACTTACTGGTAAGCGCCAACGCATAGGTTGGTCAATTACCTTATGACGCACAGCTAAACCGTATAAAAAGTGCCGAGAGCTAATAATAAATGTTGTGAATAAAATTGTGAGCAATGGTGTGTTGCCCGCTATAAGTTCAATCGCAACAAGCTGTGCAGAGCCTGCAAAGACTAATAACGACATTGCTTGGGTTTCTAGTGCACTAAAGCCATTTTGAATCGCTAAAGAACCACATAAAATGCCCCAAGGAACAACAGCTAAACACAGTGGTAGCATATCTAAAAAGCCTTTTAAAATAGCTTTTTTAACTGGTTGCATGATATTTACTCGCACGGCTTGTAGAATGGCTCATAAGGATACCTTAATATTATGATGTTAAAGTAGTTAACGAATTAGATAATACTGTTTTTTTAAGGATAGGCGCAATGACGACGTTAAAAGTGTGGGATGGGTTTATTAGATGCTTTCATTGGTTTTTGGTTGTAAGTATTGCGGTGCTTTATTTTAGTATTGAAGAGGGCATGATTGAGCTTCATTTTGTTGCTGGGTTCTTTACTTTAGCACTCATCGTAACGCGTTTAATATGGGGCATTATCGGAAGTAAAACCGCGAGATTAAGTGGGTTGCTGCACTCTCCTCGTGCTATTTTAAAGGCACTAAAGACACCAAGCGACTCGCTAGGTCATTCAGCACCTGGCAGTTGTATGGTAATAGTATTTTTTATAATTATAATTACGCAGCTTATTACCGGGTTAATGAGTAGTGATGGCATTTTAACTGACGGCCCGCTTGCTCAATATGTGTCTAGCGATACGATTGATTTTGCAAATTGGCTACATGAGCTGAATTTTGACATTTTACTTTATGCTATTGGTCTACATGTATTAGCTATTATTGTTTATAGAATAAAAGGTAAGCCGCTAGTTAAGGCGATGATCACAGGCTCAAAAGAGTTAAAAGCGGATGACTCTGAGGCTAAAGTAACAAAAGCGTCTTGGCCTGCGTGGCTAATATTTATATCTTTATTGGTGTTGCTGATATTTACGTGGGCAAAAGAACCTTTAACTTATTTATTTAGTTAAAAACACATTAAACCAATCTTAAAGGGTTGGTTTTTATTTTTGGTTACATTCTTTTGTTTGATTGTTATGCGAGGCCGAATTATAATCGCCGCATTGCTGGCAAACTAATCGAAAGATTAGGGCGCAAAGTTTCCGGTCTAAGGCTTTTTATAAAGCTATGGTAGCGGGACTACTGCATAACGTGTTGTTATGTATCACTTGCCCTCAGTGTATTTTTTGTGTATCCATAGTGTATGGATAAGATTTTGTAACTCTTAAGGTGTTGCCGTGTTTATGCATACGTCGTTGGCCTGTGGAAAGTGGTCAACAATAGGTTGCTTAAATCATCATACCCAATTGTTTATTGGCGATGTGGTGAGTGTAACCTTTTATGACATGCAAGGAGAGCTAGTTAGTTTATCATTTGATTACAAAATCACCTCGCTTGAACAAGGTGAACCTCACGCATGGCCACGTTTAGTTGCCGAGCATATTAACGTGCATGTACCCCTTGTTAGCGCAGGTAAAATGACCGAACAAGGTTTAATTGTAGCCTATAGAAACAATGAAATTTTTGCTTTGCAAAGCAGTGGTATATGTAAAGCGCATGTCGATTTTCATTGTATTGCAAAATGCGATGAGCGTGTTGTTAATAACCTTGATACTTATGATTACGTGTACCCTGAAAATTGTGAAAACTATAATGCGGGTACAAAGGTATTACAGCCAAAAACAGGGTATGTTTATCAATGTAGGCCTTGGCCATTTAATGAGTTTTGCCGCGCGAGTAACGATAAAAAGTTTATGTTCGAGCCCGGTGTTGGACAAAGTTGGGCTATGGCTTGGCAGCAAATATAAGGCTGTTAGTGAATTATCTTCCCAAAGGTATAGCTGTTTTAGTGATGAAGCGTTTACCGTTTTAGCCCATCCAACTATTGGATGGGCTTTTTTATTTTTATGATAAACTGTAAATCACGTTATTTTTTTAATTGGTTTTGTTGTGTCTCGTCCTGACTATTCTTTAAGTTTATTACCTAATTTCCCGATTGCTAAACAGCAAGCCCATACATTAAGTACTCATAATAAAATACGCACTGATAATTACTATTGGATGCGTGATGACGATCGTCAGGATGAGCAAGTACTTGCTCATTTACATGCTGAAAATGCATATTGCGATGAACAGTTAGCTGCAATGAAGCCACTTCAAAATACACTTTTTGAAGAGTTAAAAGCACGCATTGTAAAAGACGATAACTCGGTACCCGTTAAAGACGGGAAATACTGGTATCACTCAGAAGTTCGTGGTGATGATGAGTACTCTCGCCATTATAGAAGCACGAGCATAAAGGCTGATAATAAAGAGCTTTTACTCGATGTGAATATATTAGCTGAGGGATTTGAGTTTTTTGAGCTAGGAGAAGTCGCACTAAGCCCATGCGAGCAGCTTATGGCTTACTCTGAAGATACTGAAGGGCGTCGTATTTATAATGTTCGCTTTAAAAGCTTAGCGACCGGTGAAATGCTACCTGATGTACTTGAAAATACAGAAGGGCAGGTTGTTTGGGCTAACGACAATAAAACAGTTTTTTATGTAAAAAAAGATTTAAAAACGCTACTAGGATACCAAGTATTTAGGCATGAGCTTGGCAGCGAGCAAAGCCAAGACGTAATGGTTTACGAAGAGCAAGACAGCAGCTTTTTTATGGGGCTTGGTAAAAGCCGCGACGAAGGCTTAATTATTATTGATTTAGCATCGACAGAGACCAACGATACATGGGTGCTTGATGCTAATAAGCCCACTGACGAATTTAAAGCATTAATGCCGCGTGAAGATGGCCACGAGTTTGACGTAGATAAGCTAGGTGACACATTTTATATTGTGACCAACTGGCAAGCTAAAAACTTTAGATTAATGACGGCAACAAACGAAACGATTGCTGATAAAACACAATGGTTTGAGCATACAGCTCACAGAGAAAATGTACTGCTTGAAGGTGTAGAGTTATTTAATGACTTTTTAGTATTGAGTGAACGCGAGCAAGGGCAAGCTCGATTTGTAGTTGTTAATAGGCTAGGGGATCGTATGGCACTTGAGTTTGCCGATCCTTGTTATTATGCTGCAATAGCAATGAACCCAGAGCCAGACACACGCACTGCGCGTATTTATTACTCAAGTTTAACCACACCAGGCTCTTTATATGATGTTGATTTAGCAACTGGCGAAAAAACACTACTTAAACAGCAAAAAGTACTCGGTAGTTTTAATGCCGATGACTATCAGTCGGAGCGATTAATGGTAACTGCTCGCGACGGAGTTAAAGTACCTGTATCTGTTGTTTATCGAAAAGACAGCTTTAAAAAAGATGGCACAAATCCGTTATTTCAATACGGCTATGGCGCCTATGGTTATACGATTGATCCTAGTTTTTCTAGTTCGTCACTGAGCTTACTCGATCGTGGCTTTGTTTATGTTATTGCGCATGTTCGAGGCTCTGAAATGCTAGGTCGCGAATGGTATGAGCAAGGTAAAAAAGAGCATAAACAAAATAGCTTTAGTGACTTTATTGATGTGACAAAAGCGCTTGTTGATCAAGGTTATTGTGATAGCAATAAGGTGTTTGCCTCAGGTGGCAGTGCCGGAGGCCTATTAATGGGGGCGGTTGTAAACCAGGCACCCGAGTTATATTGCGGTGTTGGCTGCCATGTACCATTTTTAGACGTATTAACCACAATGCTTGATGAGAGTATTCCGCTCACAACAAATGAATACGATGAATGGGGTAATCCAAATGAGCCTCAATTTTATGATGTAATTGAAGCTTACTCACCTTATGACAATATTAGCGCACAAAACTACCCGAACATACTCGTTACTACCGGTCTTCATGACTCACAAGTACAGTATTGGGAGCCTATGAAGTGGGTTGCAAAAATGCGTGAACTTAAAACAGACAGTAATATTTTAGTATTTAAAACCGATATGGATGCAGGTCATGGCGGTGCATCAGGTCGTTTTAAAAGCTTAGAAGAAAAAGCCCTCGAAATGGCCTTTTTTATTGCGCTGTTAAATTAACTGCAAAATCGGAAAATTGTATTACTCTATATATAGAAGTTGATATATATAAGGTAATTTATGTTTGGAGCACATGGCGAATTTCAGATTTGTTCACAGCCCCCTCATATGTATTTAAAATTGAAGGGGAGCTTTAACAATGAAGGTATAACATCATTAACTAATGGTGTTATTCAAGAATTGAGCACTCACCCTGAAAATACGATTAAGTTTGTGATTGTTAACTTAAAAGAGTTTGAACTGTTAACTTTAGATAGTCTTGATTCGTTAGAGGCCTATTTTGCGGGTGTAAAAGAACGTGGCTATCAACGAGTTGACTATATAAACATTAATATCATAGCTAAAAACATGTTTGAAAAAGTATGGAAAAATAGCGATGTAGAAGTTAATTTTTATAAAGATACCGAAAGCTATTTATTAGTGCATCCAAGTGATAGTTATATAAAACAGAACTGGTAATTAATATGAGTATTATAAACCGCTACTGAAGAGGGCTTATAATACTCTCTAAACACCCTTTATAGCGCCTTGAAAGGTTTAAGCACATATCGTTTTTAAGTCTGACTTTATAATCGCCACTGTCAGTAGGCATCAGTTCGCAGATAGCTTGTTTTCTTACCAGCGTTGAGCGATGAATACGAATAAACCCTTCTGGCTCTAGCTGCTGTTCAATATTTTTCATGGTTTCGCGGTGTAATACCGGTGTACTACCTTGGGTAAAATGCAGCTCTACATAATTGCCCGCACCATTAATCCAAATAATATCTTTTATATCAATTAGCCTTACCTTACCCACATCTTTAACTACGATATGTGATGATGGTTTTTCGGTTTGTGTGCTTTGTTGATATTGACGTTCGGCCGCGCTTGCAATCGGGCAAAGGTGAATCAGTTTATCAAAGCATTTATCGATACGTGGTGCAGTTGAATCTACTATTAAAAAATCAACAGCGCCAACTTCAAAAGCAAAACTCGCAAAATGACCCGACTGGGCAATAATGACTAACTTAAGCTTTTTAGCGAGCTCCGTTAAATGCACTATTTGCATAGGGTCTGCCAGATTAGTTAGTTCGTAAAACAGTACGTTGTATTGATCTGTATCTATCTGATCTAATCTGTTTGCCTGAATAAAAGATTGAGATTCAAAGTGTCGGTGCTCTTGCACGCGCTTTGTTAAAAATGTTGCAAACTTAGTGTTACTAACAAAAGTTAATGCATGAAAAGAAGCGACCATTATTTTATATCTCTTGCTGTATATAATAATAAAGACCGTGCTTAGCGGAAAAACTGTTATGAAAAGTACAATATATTTATAAAATAATTGTGACGTACTAATTCGTCCCATCAAACTAGCTATTCATACCAAAGATTACGCCTAATAAATAACGTACGTAGAGTGTTTAAATAAATCCCCTTACTGTAATCCGCGAAGTAACTATTTAGTTACAAAAATAACAATTCAGGGGAATTATATGACATTAACTAACAAAGGTAGCGCGCGATTATTTAAAAAATCGTCGTTAACAGTTGCGCTAAGCAGCGCGATACTTGCAAGCATTTCATTTCAAGGTGTGGCTGCAGAAGATGACGAAATTACTAAAATAGAACGTGTACAAGTTACAGGCTCTCGCATTCGTTCAGCTGAGGCGATGTCATCAGCGCCTATTCAAGTTGTAGATAGCACAGCAATCGACGCATCTGGTTCATTAAATATTCAAGATTTACTACTAGATAATCCAGCATTTGGTTCACCGGCAATCAGTCGTACTAACTCAAACTTTAGTACAGCTAGTGCAGGTGTTGCGACTGTAGATTTACGTAATTTAGGTTCTAACCGTACATTGGTATTAGTTAACGGTCGTCGTTATGTATCAGGTGTACCAGGTAGCTCTGCTGTCGATTTAAACACTATTCCGAGCCAATTTATTGAACGTGTTGAAATTATGACAGGTGGTGCTTCATCTGTTTATGGCTCTGACGCTGTTGCTGGTGTAGTTAACTTTGTTTTAAAAGATGACTTTGAAGGCGTTGAGTTTGATGGTCAGTACGGTGAATCGAGTGAAGGTGATGATGAGTCACGCCAATTTAACTTTACCTCAGGCTTATCAAGCTCAGATGGTAAAGGACACGCAATGTTTCATCTTGGTTACTCTGATCAAGGCGCTGTTTTCTCACGTGACCGTGATCGCTCAGCGGTAGACCAATTTTCAGGTATTTTCTTCGAAGATGATCCAGTAGCAAATCCAGGTTCTGTATTTGATGCAGTAAGCCCGTTTTTATCTTCATTTCCACCACAAGGTCGTTTTAGCGCTGGGGATGAAACATTTACGTTTAATGATGCAAACAACCTACAAAACTCATTTAGTACTAATGGCGGCGATGGCGTAGCTGCAAATGGTTTTAACCGAAGCGGTGTACGTACAATAGCAATACCTACAGAGCGTTACTTATTCGCCTCAAATGGTAGCTACGAGTTAAGCGACAAGCATAGCTTTTTTTATGAAGGCACTTACGCTGCAACAACAACCGTTTCTGAATTAGAGCCATTTCCTTTTGCCTCTGACGACATTTATGCAAATGGCCAGGTACCAATTGAATTTAATGTAAATGGTGAGCTTTTACGTAACGCGTTTGTTCCAGACGATATATATAACGCAGCAACCGATACCGACGGTGATGGCGCACGAGATATCTTCTTTGCAAAACGTTTAAGTGATATCGGTAATCGTGGAGCACGAGCAGAGCGTGATACATTCCGTTTAGCACTTGGTTTTCAAGGTGAAATAGCCGATGGTTGGTTTTACGATACTTACTATGTATACGGTAAAACAAAAGAGCAACAAGTTTCAGGCGGTCTAGTTAATGTACAAAGCTTCCGTCAAGGTTTAGAAGCTGTGATCGATAGCCAAGATTTAGATGGTGATGGTATTACTGATGAGGCTATCTGTATCGATGCGACAGCACGTGGCTTTAATTGTGCACCAGTAGACATTTATGGTTTTAATTCGTTATCGCAAGGTGCTATTGATTTTGTAAGTGCACCTAGCTCACTTTCAACGTCGGTTGAGCAAGAAATCATTGGTGGTAATATTTCAGGTGATTTATTTGATTTACCAGCAGGTACGGTAGGTATTGCAGCTGGTTTTGAATACCGCGAAGAATTTTCACGCAGTGAATTTGATGCACTACAGCAAGCAGGTCTTAATGCGGGTAATGCAATCCCAGCAACAGAAGGCTCGTTTGATGTAACTGAGTATTATGTAGAAGCAAATATCCCAGTACTTGATTCTGTAACGATGAATGCAGCAGTTCGTTTATCTGATTATTCAACTGTAGGTAGCACTGAAAGTTGGAATGTGGGTGTTGATTGGGAAGTAATGGATAGCTTACGTTTACGTGCTACTCGTGCTCGTTCAACACGGGCTCCAAATATCGATGAACTATTTTCTCCGCCTTCACAAACTTTCCCAAGTGGTTTAAACGATCCATGTTTAGGTGTTACTAATAGTGGCGGTGGTGCTGCTGGCGATGCTTGTAGAACAGATGGTGGTGTTACAACTAATATCGCTTCAAATGGTGAGTTCACGCTTAACCAGTCTGACTTACAAGGCATTAGTGGCTTTAACCGTGGTAACCAAGATTTAAAAGAAGAAGTTGGTGACTCTGTAACAGTAGGTTTAGTATTTACACCAGAAAACCTAATATCAGGACTAGATATTACGCTTGATTACTTTGATATCGAAATTACAGATGCAATCGTATCAACACCTCGTCAGTTTATTCTTGACCAATGTTATGGCGGCGGCGATACAAGCTTTTGTGACTTTGTAACTCGTCGTAGTGCGCCATCAGGTAATAATAGTGCTGGTTCACTAGAATTTATCGACAGTGGTGTATCTAACAGTGGTGGTTTAGGTACAGAAGGTGTTGATTTAACACTAACGTACTCTGCTGATATTGGTCCGGGTGCGTTTAGAACTCGCCTTGCTTATACTTACCTAATCGATGGTTATAGCATTCCACTTCCAGGCGCTGATAAAGATGAGTTTGCTGGAGAAATTGGTGCATCAGAGCATAAAGCTAACTGGAACTTTGGTTATAAACTTAACGACTTTGATTTTAACTGGAGCTTAACTTACATTGGCGCTGCAGACTTTGATGATCAATTCTTAAGTGGTTTTGGTATTGCTCCAGGTGGAGTAGGGATTGGTTCAGTAACGTATCATGATGTTCAAGCAAGTTACCATATCAGCGATTCAACAGAGCTTTACGCTGGTGCAAGTAACTTATTTGATAAAGAGCCACCACGCATTTTATCGGGTGTGAGCGGTTCAAGTACTGGTACTGAAACTGATGCTGGTACGTACGACCCAATTGGTCAATCATTCTACATAGGTTTTAGAAGTAAATTCTAACCAACAATAACGACACTAATATAGTTACTTAATTAGTAACGTTCACAAAGCCTCAGTATTGCTGGGGCTTTTTCATGGGGAAAAATAATGTAGTAGTAATGCTTATACATTGTTTATCCCAATATATGAGCATTGTGCCCACTTAAACCAAAAACAACGCCACTGGTAACAGGGGCGTTGTTTAGTATTGGGAGGAGACTAATATAGTAACCGAATCGCTTGATTATTTAACGATTTATCCCTATTTGTGGCCCTCTTCATTGAGGGCTTTTTTTTGCTAGTTTAGTCTAAGTAAGCCTTTAGCATCCAAACCAATTTTTCTTGCTCTGAGATGTAATCGCTCATTAGTGAGGCTGTACCTTCATCGTCTGCATCACCAGCTTGGCTTAAAATATCACGCTGCATGTGAATTAATGTGCTGTAACCAGCAAGTAGGTTTTCTACGGCTGTAACGCCATCACTAATACCTTTAGCTTCTTTGATTTTACTTACTTCAAGGTAATCAGAAAATGCATGTAGAGGTGCGCCATCTAACGTTAAAATACGTTCTGCAACTTCATCTACTTTAAGAAGTAGTAAGTTATAAATCTCTTCAAACTTAACGTGTAGTTCAAAAAAGTTACGGCCTTTAATATTCCAGTGAAAGCCACGCGCGTTCATGTATTGAATCTGGTAGCTACTCAATAATGTATTGAGTGACTTTATGATGTCTTCGCTTTTTGCGCTGTTTAGACCAATTGCGTTTACATGTGACATAACTTGCTCCTGAATAACCGTTTGTTTGTGAACTTGTGATAAGTATTACTAATTTCGATAAATTAGTAAAATCGTTTAAATGTATCTAGTTAATAGTTTTAACCTATTAGCTGTTTTTGATACCTATATTCACTTTAGACTATTAATAGAAGTGGGTCTGATTAATAAAAATACTACCCCTCAAAAGTAAATAAACCTCAAAAGTATATAAATCATGATCTAAAACAAACTTTATTCAAGGTAATAACTTAGCTATTTTTTTATTGATGCAGGTCAAAAATCATCCACCCTAACGGCGCATAATAATGTTGTCGAAATAATTAGGAGAGATAACATGCATGCAAAAACAGCGAAACAAAATAAAGCAGAGTTAATAGTGGTAGGAATTGCAGTCATCGCATTTGTACTTGGGTTAGTAGCGCACTTAGCGGGTGCAAGCTTTGCGAACTCAGATTTTTTTGGCTACATTGCGGCGCCGATTCCGCTTATATTGGCAGTGGTATTTTTAATTAGTTATAAAATAGCAGCCAATGCTGAGGATTAATCTTTCTCGTTTAAGCACTTTAAAATGTAATCGAGTACTTGGCGCGAATAAATCATACTGGTATGGCTTAAATGAAACACTTTATGTTCGGCCATACCTTTAAGTTTGGTTTCATCTAGTAATACAGTGCCATCTGACCGGCTACCTTTAACTATTAAGGGCATAAGCCCAATAGGTAAATCGCCCGCAATACTGTAAAGCTTAGCTTTAAAAGGCCAATTACCATTTTTAGTGAGTAAAAATTCAACACTATTTTTTAAAAATGATTCAAACCCTTTTTGTTTCATTTTTTGCGCTATATGGCTGCCTTTATGTGGAGTACCCAGTGTAATTACCTTCGTAACATTCTGGCTAGCAGGGGAGTTTGCCTCTAGGTAAGCACGTGCAATAAGCCCTCCCATTGAGTGGCATACAAGCGCTGCAGGTTCGTTAGAAATACACTCATCAATTTGTGCAAATATGGTATCGCGGTGAGGGTCGAGCGTATTATAGGTAATGTTTAATACCGTCATCCCCGATTCTTCAAGTCGTGAACAAAGTGGGCGCATAACAAAGCCAGACATATACAAGCCATGTAAAACAATAACGTGTTTAACTTTCATATGCTCCCTAATACCAATTTTATTAAAAACATGATCATTCTAGCGTATTAAATAATCCGCTACCTGCGTTAAAAATTATTTATATAGAACAACTATATGTCATAATTTTCGCCTTGTTATCGACTTATTTATTTGTCGCTATAATAGATAACTAATTTAATGCAATTGGTATAACTACCGTAATTACATTGATTGCAGCGGTTTTATTTCAATATTGGTTGTATCGGTATTTACCCATACTTCACCATCTTGAATGGTAATGGCGAGCTTAATTCCACGATCAACCAAAGCAGCAAGTGCTTGTGTTGCTGCATAATCAAGGCTAAAAATACTTAGATTTTTAAATTCATACAATTTAGGTTGGTGTTTTTGCCACCAAATTGCTTGATTGTTTTCACCATAAGTATATAGCACCACTTTTTTAGATTTATTACAGGCTTTTTTAAGGCGTTTTTCATCTGGTAAGCCAAGTTCAATCCACAGCTCTATCTCTTCACTATAGCTTACATGCCAAAGTTCAGGCTCATCATCAGCGCTTAATCCTTTAGTAAATTCTAAACCATCACAGCTATTGAGTGCAAAAGCGAGTAAGCGAATCATCAACCGCTGATCGGTTTCTGATGGGTGTTGAGCCAAGGTTAAATTAAAATCTTGATAAACGTGGCGGTCCATATCGCTAAGCGATAACTGCACTTTCATAATGGTGGATTTAAGAGCCATAACAACTAATCTGAAAAAATTTGCGTCAGTATAGCGCAATTAAATGAATTGCCAGTTAAAATAGCGGTTAATTATACGTTAGGAGTTAAAAATGGCTATCCAGTGGTTCCCTGGGCATATGAATAAAGCCCGCAATGAAATTAAAGAAATAATGCCACAAATGGATGTGATCATTGAAGTGCTTGATGCGCGCATTCCCTACAGTAGTGAAAACCCGATGGTGGCAACCTTACGTGAAGGTAAGCCGGTCATCAAAATTTTGAACAAAGCTGATTTAGCTGATCCTAAAATGACTCAAATCTGGAAAGATTATTTTGAGCAAGAAAACGGTGTTAAAGCGATTTCTTTTGGACATGATAAAGCAGCTGAAGTAAGTCGTATAAATGAGCTTTGTAAAAAGTTAGTGCCGCATAAAGTGGGTGCAGATAAGCAAATTAAAGCCATGATAATGGGTATTCCTAACGTGGGTAAATCTACGTTAATTAATGTACTGGCTGGACGCATAGTTGCAAAAACAGGTAATGAACCTGCGGTAACCAAAGCACAACAACGCATTAAGCTTGAAGACGGTATTATGCTTTACGATACGCCAGGTATGTTGTGGCCAAAAGTAGAGAATGAAAACTCAGGTTATCGCTTAGGCGCTACCGGTGCCATTCGTGATACGGCGCTTGAGTATGAAGAAGTAGCAAGTTATACAGCTGAGTACTTATTGCGTGCATACCCTGAGCTTTTAAAAGCGCGTTATAAAATAGACGAATTACCAGAAAGTGATTGGGAATTTGTTGAAATGGCAGGTAAAAAACGCGGCTGTATTCGTGGTGGTAATCAAATAGACACATATAAAATGTCTGAAATACTAATCAACGAATTACGCGACGGTATTATTGGCCGTATTACTATGGAAACTCCGCAAATGCGTGAGGAAGAAGAAGTAATGGTTGCTGGTTTACGCGCCGCTGCAGAAGCTAAAAAAGCAGCTAAAGAAGAAGAAAAGCTTCAACGCCGAGCGCGAGCTCGTAAAAACCGTCGTTAATATTTAACCAGAGTTCAGGTTATTTAATTAAAGAGATTTAGTTTTACTAAATTACAGACATAAAAAAAGCCCGTAAGGGCTTTTTTAGTTTCATATCTACCGTCACCGATATGAGCAATGTAGCAAGTAAAATAGTAGGGCGGTTACTCATCATCAACATCAAGGGGCGTTGCGGTTCATAACAAGTAACCATAGCTGTTTACGTGCGCCACACGTTGTTTCAGGGTCGAGAAACAAATCAATTCATTCCTTAACAAGTGGTATGCAATCCGTCTTGTTGATATTGATTATCAGTTAGATCTAACTATCTGTCAACACCTAAATGCAAATAATTCTTATTATTGCGGCGCTTGTTTTTTATGCATATATAAATCGGCTAGTTAGCACTGCCATTTCATAAAAATGCTTATCTTGGTTGAATAATTTGATATGAATTTTTATTATAAAAGTATTGATCTTTCAAAGTTAAAATAAATTCAAGCTAGGAATGATTTTATCGCCTTCCAAGACAGCTACTGCTTTGATATCAAATCAAATAGTCTCTTGTAAAATCTTAGCCCCCGAAGATCAACAGCCACTAACGCACTTTATTTGCTGTTATACGTAAATTAATCTGCTCCACTAGTACTTTATCCTGCTTGTTTAGACGCCCTACAATGAGCAAGAAATCACTACCGTCAGTTTTTATTACTTTAATGCTTGTGTTATCAAGTTTGGTTTTACCGTAGGTGGTTTCTATTTTTTCTATGTCTTTAAAGTGACTAAGATCCGATTCAAGCCTGCCGTCATCGTTTTTGTAGTAACTAAAAATATAGTTCTCGGTTATTCCGTTACCGTCTTCTCGGTAATCAAATACTGCATCGCTATAAAAATAAAGTATTTCTTCGTTTTCAGGTGATAGGCGATTACGTTTTAAAAAGTGTACTTGGTAAGACCATAAACTATCGCCTTTTATAATTGCGGCATTGGGTAAAATATTTATTTCTTGAAGTACGCCTAAAAATAATAGAGGTGCAAACGCAAGCGAGATTAAATACTGTCTAATTCGCCAGTACGAGTTGTAATGTAGGGCTTCTTTACTTGTATCGGTTTGTTCAATGTAACTAACTAGAGGCAACCATAAAAATGGCATTATACAAATCACTATGGTTGCGTATTCGTCCATTCGATAAGCAAAGGCGCTGGCAAGTACCATTAGCCAGAGTGTTAAGGCAGTCCAGTTAGGCATTACTCTATTTTTGTTTAACTGTTGTTGGCTGTGCTCTGCAAGTGCGAGATACAAAGGGTAATACCATAAAAATGCAAATATACCTCGAGCAATAGGCATAATACTTGAGTTATCGCGCTCTTTAATGGCTTTAAAGTTACGATAACTCCAGTAGTTAACAAATATGCCTAAACTTAAAATACTGTAAATAATAAACTTACTTACAGATACTGCATAAAATGGACTATCTTCAAATTTCACTTTTTTTGCTGACTCTAATCGCCAATCGGCGAAAAAGAATATGAGTACTAAAATATAGCCAGCCAACACATATTTAAGCCAACTATAACCAAAGCTATCTAGCACATCAGCTGTTGTTTGAGGCGTTTCGGTCGTTTCCGCGTATTTTAGAATAGGGTAATGGGTTGCTGATATTAACTTTTTACGCTGTGCTAAATAATCATCTATTTGAGCGGCTTTAATATGATCTTGTTTTGCGTAATAGTCATAACTCAGTGTTAAAACGTTATAATTAAATTCAGTAGTTGTTTTTAGGTTGAAGTAGTCGTTATCAATTTCTTCTTGATCGCTATCAAATCCCCAACCTTTTTCTGCAAAATGCAGTTTTATTGTGGTGTTAATTATATTGGGGTAGCCAAAGTAGAGTGGGTCGGTGCGATTTACCTGCTTTGGTTCGTAAACGCTATTTTGTATTTCATTCGCGTAAAAACTAGCTTCGTAGCCTTCGTCTGTTTTTTCCCAAAATTCACTAATTAAATACGATTCTTTGGTTATTAGTTTACCCGTTTGTTCTTGTTCACTAATAGTCATTGCTTCATTGATTGATAGACCATTTAAAAAGCCTTGGTAATACTCGAAGTAAGATTTAGCAACGCTATTTAGACCACTGCTGGCTATATTGCTTCTTCGGTTAATCGCTTCAAATTCAGCATAAGTGTACTGGGTTTCAAAACGTGATGGCTCAGATACTTTTTCAGCAATAAAAAAGTTATCTTCTACAGATACATTTGTATGTACAGGTTTTTGCGCCATTGAAGTTAAAGTGGTTTCACCTTTATCAATAATTAGGGCATAGCCATAATCAGGCTGTGCTAAATATTCGAGAGTACCTCGTTGGTAGCTAACCGTAGGATCGAGCCAGTAGCGTTTTCCGTTTTGTTTAAGCGTAACAATTACGTGATTAAATACACTTGCAGAAGGTGGAAGTTCTTTTAAACGTTTGGTTTCCTCTGTATCAACTAGCGCAGGGAAGGCCTCTATATCCATCGCTTTTAATAACGAAATAAGCAGTACTGTTTTATCTTTACAATCGCCGTATCGTAGCGAAAGCGTTTCTGAAGCTGACGTTGGTTGATGCGAGTTAGTGCCCATTTCAAGCCCTAAATATCGAACTTCGTCTTGGCTAAAGCGCAGTGCTGCTGCAATTTTGTCTGATGTTTTTGTGTGTTTTGCTTTTATTTCTTCAGCTACATCCAAAATGCTGTTTGGGGTTTCTATGGCTGATTGATAAAGTGGATATGCCCAGTTAACTACCTGACCCCAATCGTCAAACTCAGAAAAGTAAACTTGTGTATATGGGTCGTACCACGTTGGGGTTTGAGAATTTTGCTCGAGTAAGGGTTCTTCAAAAAGAGTTATAGAATAATCTTTGCCATATTCGTTAAGCGTTTCTTGAATATCAGCTGCGCCGTTTATTGTATTAATATGTAAAGGCGTTTGTTTACCCCAAAGTACACGCATATTTTGTTGCACTACAGGTACCGACCAGTTAAGCGTGCGTCTTGTACTAAATTTATTAGCATATATAGGGTTGCTACCTGTCACTGTGTAGCTGTAATCGAGTATGTCGCCACTGCGCATATCATCAATAATAATGTTGAGTGATAAGCTACCATTATAAATACGATCAGCTAATTCAGATTCACCTTGTATAACCGTCATTCTCGCGCTACCGAGCTTATCAATGCGCTCATTATTTCTAATAATCGTTAAGCTGTTTAGTGTTAGCGACTCGTAACTTGGATCAAAATCAAGATTAAGCTGGCTTATATAATCAACACCACTTTGATTTAAAGCTTTCATAACCAAACGCGTATAGCGTTGCTGTTTTTGTCTGCTCGGTATATAGGATTGGTTATCGAGTAACAAATAAAGTGTGCCGTCACGTACCTTGGTTATGTCGGAATGCTTGGGTTGCTCAATAATATGTGTATTAACCCAATTAGCTGGTTTATCTATTTTATATTGCTGCGCAAAAATATTATGAGAGAAAATTAATAAGGTAAGTGCAATTAGCCAAGAGCTGAGTCGAAGGAAGTTCCATTTCATTGTAGGGTCTTATAGTCGTTTTTATAAATACTATTGAAGGAATAATGTACCAAATTTAGGCTTTTTTGACAATGAGATGTTAACAAATTCATTGTGGAGCAGTTAATTAATAGTATATAAATAAACTGCTATGTAAGTGCGAAACGCTTAACCCCCCCCTCAAATGTTCCTAAAATGATTTTTTAGTTGTATTGCTAAATCATAATTAGCTAAGCCTACTTTATTGTGGGCTTTGTTAGAGCTGCAAAAATCCTATCTATTTATTCGTACGGTAATCATTCAAACCTTTAAAAGTGTTTATAAATCAAAATATAACAGTAACTTTTTTTGCTCTTTTTGTTCATGAACTTTATGAGCAAAAAGCACATAACGATCATCAATGCACCTTACCTTCTAAATATTTAGTTAATTTCACGTTAACAATAAGCTGCGAGTTAGATAGCAGTTTGTCGTCGCTTATCTACCTGACAATAAATACATACACAAGCGTGGAGAAAATAATGAAAGCAAGTAACACACAACTCGCTTTGGCAGTTGCTGCTGCATTAGCAAGTACATCCGTTTTAGCCGATAACGATACGCAAAAACTACAAGAGCAATTAGATGCGTTACAAAAAGAAGTAAGTGCATTAAAAACAACCAGTGGTTTTAATTTAGAGTTTGGTGGACGAGTTCAGCTCGACTACAACTATTTTGATGGTGCTTACAATGCTGATAACGAGGGCTCTGGCGGGAGCGATTTTTTCCCTCGTCGTATTCGTACTTACGTTGAAAGTGAGCACGGAAATTGGGATCACAAGTTGTTACTCGAGTTTGCCGAAGGCACTGCTGAAATAGTGATGGCGCGTGTTCGTTATGCGTTTGATAACGGACTTAAAGTTAAAGCAGGTAAAATTCGCGAAGATATATCGCTAAATGCATTAACCAGTTCAAAGCACATTAATACAATTGAGCGTAGTTCGCTTGCCAATACTTTCTCCCCATTTTTTCGTTGGGGCGCTTCTGCCTATCAATATTTTAAAGACTCTGGCTTTCGTTACGCGATAGGCGTTTATAAAAATGATGCATTTGGTGCAACAGGTAGCGATGAAAACGATAAGCTTACTCTTGCTATTACTGGGCGTGCTACATGGTCGAGTACATCACCTGGCGATGTAATTCATTTAGGCGTGTGGCATTCATATCGCGATATGGGTGGCAATGAATTAGGCGCACGTTTTGCGCGTGGTGAAGTGCGCGAGACTAATACTCGCCTTGTTGATTATGCTGCTGGTGGTGTAACAAGCCCACTTGATAGTTTATCGCAAACCGGTCTTGAGTTTGCTTATCAGGCGGATTCTTTAACACTTGAGGCTGAATATGCAAGCCGCTCACTTGATGCCGCTAATAGTGCTGATTTTTTAGATGGCGAGCGCTTTGATGGTTTTCATGTATCGGCAAGTTACTTTTTAGGTGGAGAACAGCGCCAATACAAAGCGAGCTCTGCATTATTTGTACAACCTAAAAATATTAAAGATGCATGGGAGTTGGTGGCACGTGTTTCAGAAGTAGATGCTACAAGTAGCTTACAAGGCACAAAAGCGACAACTTATACATTAGGTACATCTTATTACGTAAGTAGTGATATTAAGTTTATGGGTAATCTAATTTACAGCGATGTAGAAGGTGCCGGTACTACTGCGCTGGTTGGCGACGAAGACTCTGGTATGGGCTTTAGTGCACGTATGCAGTATTTATTTTAAAGGGACACACAATGAAATTATTTAAATCATTACAAACGACCATACTTGCAGCATCATTAGTACTTAGCAGCCCAATGGCAATGGCCGACACTCACTTTTTAATCCCTGGCGGACCTGGTGGTGGTTGGGATACAACAGCCCGTGGTATAGGCGAAGGTTTAGTTAAGTCAGGCATTGAAAATAATGCATCTTTTCAAAATATGTCTGGTGGTGGAGGCGGTCGTGCTATTGCGTATTTAATTGAGTCGGGCACTAAAAAGGGCGATATTTTAATGGTTAACTCAACGCCTATCGTATTGCGCGCGTTAAGTGGCCGAATTCCTTATAGCTATCGCGATTTAACACCTGTAGCCAGTATGATTGCAGATTATGGCGCGTTTGTAGTGCGTAACGATTCTCCATTTAAAACTTGGGAGGATGTTATTAAATCAATAAAAGAAGATCCAAGTTCGGTAAAAGTAGCGGGCGGTTCTGCTCGCGGCAGTATGGATCACTTAGTGGCGGCTCAAGCAGTTAAAGCTGCGGGTATAGATGGTCGACGCCTACGTTATATTCCTTACGATGCAGGCGGTAAAGCTAAGGCTGGGTTGCTTTCAGGCGAAGTGAATTTACTTTCTACTGGCTTAAGTGAAGCGCTTGAAGTAGCTAACGGTGGTCAAGCACGTATTTTAGCGGTTACATCGGGTGAGCCCTTACCTGATTACCCAAAAATACCCACACTTAAGTCACTAGGTTACGATATGGAATTTGTTAATTGGCGTGGTCTTTTTGCTGCGCCTAATTTACCCGCTGAAAAGTTAGCACAGTACACAAAAAAACTACGTGAGTTGCAAAGTACACCTGAGTGGGAAGCTGTACGAGCTCGTAACGGTTGGCTAAATCTTTTTCAAGAAAAAGATGAGTTTATTAAGTCACTAGAAGCACAAGAAGTGCAGCTTAGAGCTGTAATGGAAGAGCTTGGCTTTATCCGCACATTGCCGTAATCGAGGTTTTAAAATGACGAATCGAGAATTAATAGGGCCAAGTTTATTCTTGGCGCTATTTACTTTATACGCTGTGGTTGCATGGCAAATTCCGCTACTACCGTTTGAAGAATACGAAACGGTTACCTCAGCGACACTTCCTAAAGTATATGCCGGGTTTGGTATTGTGGTGTGCTTACTTTCTATTGGTTCAACATTGCTTAAACCAAGAGAGAAAACTAATACTGATGATGTTCTTGAAAAGTCACACGTACTGCGCACCTTTGGTTTATTAATATTAATGGTAATTTATAGCGCGGCACTGGAGCCAATTGGTTTTTTAATTTCTACTAGTGCGTTTTTGCTTGCGGGCTTTTTTGTGATGGGCGAAAGACGTAAGGGAATTTTGCTATTTGCATCGATACCGGTTGCGGTGGTTTTTTGGTTTTTGATGACTCAAGTATTAGGTATTTACTTGGTTCCGGGCGATTTGTGGAGTTAAGTTATGTTTGATGGAATTATGCTTGGTTTGTCGACCGTGCTCGACTTTAATAATTTAATGTACGTTATAGCTGGCTGCTTGGTAGGTACTTTTATAGGTATGTTACCAGGATTGGGGCCAATTACCGCAATTGCCTTGATGATCCCAATTACTTACAGCATTGGCGCCGATTCGGGCATGATTTTAATGGCGGGTGTTTATTACGGCGCTATTTTTGGTGGCTCTACGTCATCTATTTTAATTAATGCGCCTGGCGTGGCGGGTACGGTAGCTTCCTCCTTTGATGGCTACCCGCTTGCTAAACAAGGGCACGCAGGTAAAGCATTGGCAATTGCTGCTTATTCCTCCTTTATAGGCGGAACGATTGGCGCCATATTATTAATGGTAGCTGCACCTTTATTAGCAAAAGTGTCATTGAGTTTTCAATCCCCTGATTATGTTGTGTTGATGTTTTTAGGCTTAACAGCTATTGCAGCATTTTCAAATAAAGGGCAATTTTTAAAAGCAATGATGATGACTGTGTTTGGCTTGATGCTAGCAACGGTTGGTATTGATCCATCATCAGGGACTGACCGATTTACCTTTGGGCAACCTGATTTACTCGACGGAATAAGCTTTTTACTGGTTGCTATGGCAACGTTTGCATTAGCCGAGGCGCTTGTAAATGTTGTAAAACCAGAGAAAAAAGATGCTAAAAACATTAATGACTCAGACACACCGCAAATAGGTTCAACCAAGTTAAGTAAAGCCGAGATTAAAGAGATAGCACCAGTGATTGGTCGCTCGTCTATTTTAGGTTTTATAGTGGGGGTGTTACCGGGTGCTGGTGCAACTATTGCAAGCTTTATGGCTTATGCAACAGAGCGAAATTTAGCGCCAAAAGGTTTGAAAGAAAAGTTTGGTAAAGGCTCATTACGTGGTTTAGCTGCGCCAGAGTCGGCAAATAATGCGGCGTGTACAGGATCGTTTGTTCCACTGTTAACGCTTGGTATTCCGGGCTCAGGTACTACGGCAATTATGCTAGGTGCTTTGATTGCTTACGGCATTCAACCAGGTCCAATGCTTATGCAAGAAAACCCAAGTGTATTTTGGGCGGTTATTGTAAGTATGTACTTTGGTAATATTGTACTGCTTATTTTAAATTTGCCGCTTATTCCTTACTTTGCAAAAGTATTAGCAATGCCTAAGTCGGTACTCACCGTGATGATATTGTTCTTTAGCTTAATTGGTGTTTACTTAGTGTCCTTCAATACCTTCGACTTATTTATGATGGTAGGATTTGCGGTGGTTGCGCTAGTATTGCGATTACTGTCATTTCCTATGGCACCATTATTATTAGGTTTTATATTAGGAGATATGATTGAGCGAAACTTCCGTCGTTCAATGATGATTTCTGATGGCTCATTAAGCTTTTTATGGGATCGTCCGCTAACATTGAGCATATTTGTAATTTCAATTTTAGTGCTGTTGTTTCCGTTAAAAGATTATTTAATGCAACGCCGTGCAGACAAAGTAAATGCATAATTGAGAATGAAATGAAAAACACCAACAAGCTAAATCCATTGCAAAACATGGTCACAAAACCTAAGCGATTAGAAACACGATTAATTATTTGGGTAACAGGATTGTGTGTATTGCAGGCTTTATTATTTGGCGCGTTGGTGTATCAACTTACAGCGCAAAGCTTACATAACCATATTGGTGATAAAGCATTAGCTGTGGCAAGCAGTATTGCCACACGTGCTGATGTAATTAATGCACTGAAAATACCTAGTGACTTAACCGCTATTAACATGCAAATTGAAGATTTACGACAGCTTGTAGGTGCTGATTTTATTGTTGTTGGCGATGAAAATGCGCTTCGTATTGTGCATCCAGATGAAGATAAAATTGGCAAAAAAATGGTCGGAGGCGATAGCCAAGCTGCATTAAAAGGTGAACGCTATATTTCGGTGGCCCATGGTAGCTTAGGTGAATCAATTCGTGGCAAAGTGCCGGTGTACGCAGGTAATAATGAAATAGTAGGCGTTGTATCGGTTGGTTTTTTAGTACAATCAATCGATCCGCTTATTCTCTCTCGCAGTAGTGAAATTTTAATATGGGGCTTAATACTTGTAGGTTTAAGTATACTGGCGGCTATTTATATTGGACAGCGTGTCAGAAATGCTATTTTTGGCCTGCAGCCAGATGAAATTGCACGTTTGTTTTCAGAACAAGATGCAATTTTAAATACGGTACGCAGCGGTATTATTGCACTCGACCCGGACGGAAAAGTACGAAAACTCAATCAACGCGCCTGCGAAATATTAGATAAACCAACTTCAATTATTAATCAGAACCTCAGCTTAAACGATTTATTACCTGAACATGCAGAATTTTTATTGCGTAATCAGCGACGTAAAATAGTGGGTTTTGAATTATTTGCCGCCGATAAACGCCTTATATTATCGAGATTTTCTTTGCAAGTGCAAGGGCAGGCGGATGGTATTTTACTGAGTATGCGCCCCTCTGATGAACTTGAGTATTTAAGCCAACAACTTACTAAAGTTCAGGCTTTTGCAGAGCTTTTAAGGGTACAAACTCATGACTATTCTAATAAGCTCAACTTAATTGGTGCGTTAGTGCAAATGGGCAAAAACGAACAAGCTATAGAAATAATAGGGCAAGAAAGCCAGGGCTCTCAGGCGCAAATTCATAACTTGTTAGAGCGCATACAAGACCCTGTGCTTGCTGGTTTGTTGGTGGGTAAATATCATAAAGCAAGAGAATTAAATGTTGCGCTTGAGCTTAACCCCGACAGCCTACTTGGTGTTATTGCACGTAAAGATATGCTCGAGCGAGTTGTATCTATTTTAGGTAACCTTATAGATAATGCGATTGAGGCTGCTATTAGGTCATCGAACTCTCGCTCTGCAAAAGTACGGGTAACCGTTGATGAAACCAGCCAAACTCTCTTATTTGATGTAGAAGATACAGGCTTTGGGTTAGGTTCTGACCATGATGTTATTTTTACCCCTCAGTACAGCTCTAAATCAGGAGCAGAGCATGGTATTGGTTTATATTTAGTAAAAACAAATTTAGACTCATGCGGTGGCACGTTAGAAATTGGTGAGTCAGACCTACTTGGTGCAAGACTAAGTGTTTACATTCCAAAATAATAAGAGCATTAAACATGACGTATTCAGTAGTAATAATTGAAGACGAAGTAGAGGTAGCACAGCTATTAGCGCAGTACTTGTTATTACCAAATGGTGTCGCAGGTAGTCAAACGCCAAAGCAAAGTTTAAGGCAAGCACAGTATCAGGTAGTGGGCATTGCAGGTAATTTAAGCACGGCAACAGCCTTACTGCATGCAATTGAACCCGATTTGATTTTACTCGATATACATTTACCTGATGGTAACGGACTTGATTTATTGACCGACTTACGACGTCGAACGATTAAAAGTGAGGTTATGCTGCTCACTGCTGCAAAAGAGGTCGAAACCCTTGAAAAAGCAATGCAGTTAGGTGCATGCGACTTTTTAGTAAAACCATTAATGTTAAACCGACTTGATCAAGCACTTGCACGTTTTGAATCACGTCAACAATGTTTTTCTGATGCAAGTGAAGTAACGCAGTCAATGGTTGATACGTTATTTGGTTCAAAGCAGCAAACCAACACGTCTGTTCGTTTACCAAAAGGGGTCGATCAACTTACCCTGCAAAAAATACATGATGCTTTTGTAGAGCACGCAACCACTGCATTTACCGCTCAGCAAATGGGCGATTTGGTTGGTGTTAGTCGCTCTACAGCACGCCGTTACTTGGAGTATTTGCTTGAATCAGGTAAGTTAACAGCGGATCAAAGTTATGGCAGTATTGGCCGCCCTGAACGTTGCTATAAAATAGCGAAGTAACTTTGTGTACCTGATGCTAAAATATTAAATGCTATTTATTTCAGTGTCTTACGTTTTTTTTGTTATGTTTGATATTTAATAGATACTGACGATAAAAAAAATATGTTGAATTGATTGCATTTTAAGCGGCTTGTATGGTGATGTTCGCTTTAAGTGATGTTATACTCCTGCGGAATAATTTATCGACTTTATTAAGAGCAAAATTAATGGCAGATTTATCGAAGTACAGAAACATTGGTATTTTCGCGCACGTTGATGCGGGTAAGACCACGACTACTGAGCGTATCCTAAAGCTTACTGGTCAAATCCATAAAACTGGTGAGGTTCATGATGGTGAATCTACTACTGACTTCATGGAACAAGAAGCTGAGCGCGGTATTACTATTCAGTCTGCGGCTGTAAGCTGTTTCTGGAAAGATCACCGCTTTAACGTTATCGATACTCCTGGACACGTTGACTTCACAGTTGAAGTTTACCGTTCACTTAAAGTACTAGATGGCGGCATCGGTGTGTTCTGTGGTTCTGGTGGTGTTGAACCACAATCAGAAACTAACTGGCGTTATGCTAATGATTCAGAAGTTGCACGTATTATCTTCGTAAATAAATTAGACCGTATGGGTGCTGATTTTTACCGTGTAACTGAGCAAGTACGTAAAGTACTTGGCGCAACTCCACTAATCATGACTTTACCAATTGGTATTGAAGATGAGTTTGTTGGTGTTGTAGATGTTTTAACTAAAAAAGCATACGTTTGGGATGACACTGGTCTTCCTGAAAACTACGAAATCACAGACATCCCTGCAGACATGGTAGATAAAACTGACGAGTATTATGAAATGCTTGTTGAAACTGCCCTTGAGCAAGACGATGCACTACTTGAAGCTTACATGGAAGGTGAAGCACCTTCTTTAGAAGACATCAAACGTTGTATCCGTAAAGGTACTCGTGACCTTGCTTTCTTCCCAACATACTGTGGTTCTGCGTTTAAGAACAAAGGTATGCAGCTTATTCTTGACGCTGTTGTTGATTACTTACCATGTCCTACAGAAGTTGATCCTCAACCTCTTATGGATGAAGAAGGTAACGAAAATGGCGAGTTCGCAGTAGTATCTACTGACGAACCTTTCAAAGCGTTAGCATTCAAAATAATGGATGACCGTTTTGGTGCATTAACATTCGTACGTATTTACTCAGGTAAACTAAACAAGGGTGACACTATCCTTAACTCGTTTACTGGTAAAACTGAGCGTGTTGGCCGTATGGTTGAGATGCAAGCAGATGACCGTAACGAATTAACTAGCGCACAAGCTGGTGACATCATTGCTATCGTAGGCATGAAAAACGTGCAAACTGGTCACACTCTATGTGATCCTAAGCACCCTGTAACACTTGAGCCAATGGTATTCCCAACTCCAGTAATCTCGATTGCTGTACAGCCTAAAGATAAAGGCGGTAATGAGAAAATGGGTGTTGCTATCGGTAAAATGGTTGCAGAAGATCCATCTTTCCAAGTTGAGACTGATGAAGATTCAGGCGAGACTATCCTTAAAGGTATGGGTGAGCTTCACTTAGATATCAAAGTAGATATTCTTAAGCGTACTTACGGCGTAGACCTTATTGTTGGTCAACCACAAGTTGCTTACCGTGAAACTATCACTAAAGAAATTGAAGATAGCTACACGCATAAGAAACAATCTGGTGGTTCTGGTCAGTTCGGTAAAATCGACTACCGCATCAAGCCAGGCGAAGTTGCTTCAGGCTTCACGTTTAAATCATCAGTAGTTGGTGGTAACGTACCTAAAGAATTCTGGCCTGCAGTTGAGAAAGGCTTCAAGTCAATGATGGGTACTGGTGTTCTAGCTGGCTTCCCTGTACTTGACGTTGAAATTGAACTTTTCGACGGTGGTTTCCATGCCGTGGATTCATCTGCAATCGCGTTCGAAATCGCTGCTAAAGGCGCTTTCCGTCAATCGATCCCTAAAGCGGGCGCACAACTTCTTGAGCCAATCATGAATGTTGACGTGTTCACTCCAGAAGATCACGTTGGTGACGTAATCGGTGACCTTAACCGTCGTCGTGGTATGATGAAAGACCAGGAAGCTGGTTTAACAGGCAGCCGTATTAAAGCTGACGTACCGTTATCAGAAATGTTCGGTTACATCGGTACACTACGTACAATGACATCTGGTCGTGGTCAGTTCTCTATGGAGTTCTCACACTACGCTGCATGTCCGCAAAACGTTGCTGATACAGTAATCGCTGCAGAAAAAGAGAAAAAAGCTGCTAAGTAATTAGCTCTTTAATTCTTTAAAAAACCCGCACATGTTGCGGGTTTTTTATTGCCTATAATTTGGTTTTATTTTTTTGTAGTTGTTTATAACTACTTTTTATTATTAATTAGTCCTATGTTACTAGTTAATAAAAAGGTACTAGAGAGCAATTTATTTACCTCAATTACTTAATTGGTTGGTTTATAATAGGTTAATTGTAAATTAAATGTAACCATATGAATTTTAAGAACTTCTATTGATGCGTCTATATACGTAATGTAGAATACTAGCACTTTTAGACTAGAGCTCTAAAGTCAGATAAGGAAGTCTCCGCAGCAGAGACGTTTGCTATTAATTCTATATAAGACGTAACAATCATGAAATCTATTAAATTAGCACCAAACTGGTGGCTACAATTTACAAAATGCGTTTTAGCATTCAGCTTAATATTTTTAATTCATGTTATATTTTCTGTGAACCTAAAAATTGTTTTTCTCACTGTAATGCCAGCTCTACTGATTATTACTACTTTTAATATTCTTCATCTTCGTTTTTTACATTGTTATAAAGCAGGCATTTGTTATACGCGTTTATGCACAAAGCGTTATATCAATAGCGAGGAAATTAGTTGCGTATCATTTAGTTCGTTTTTTCTTTTCACCATTTTTAAGGTGGAGTTAGATAATGGTAAAACGTTCCATTTTTATAACTGGCAACTTGATGATGAAACGCAATCAGCTATTTCTAAAATGTACTGCAATAAGTTAGCTAACAAAATTGAAAATATTAGCGATAAATGCAATGCTTGATCTTTAATTTAGATAGCAAAAAGGAGCGATTAATCGCTCCTTTTTTGTTTTTGTATTTTATAACGCGCTAATTAAACTTTTTTATAGCCTTAGCTTTTAGCGCTTTCATCTTTAGCCTGCGTGGCTTCTTAAAAGACTGGATAGGCATTGTTACCAACTGCTCTTGTGGTAGTGCTGGTATTGTTTGTGGATAAGCACCTTCCTCTGGTACCGAAATTTCTTTTAGATGTATTTTAAGTGCCTCTAGAGTTGAGTCGTTATCAACTTCACTAGGGCAAATAAATATACCTAACTTTCTTAGTTGTACACCGAGTTTAATGCTACTGGTATAACGGATAATCGGAGCGCCTAATACTAAGCCCAGCAATATAGGTGATAACCACCAAAAGAATACGGGCGTGAAGTAGTAAGCCGTACAACCCCATGCAATAGCCACAATAGTTGAGAATAACGTATAACCAAACGCCTCTTTCCACGGAACCATACGACCTTCGCGCGGTTGTGCATCCCACTTCACTTTTTTACCTAAAAACACACAAAGTACAAAGTAAGCATGAAATACCATCATTAATGGGGCAACAATAATAGCAAATATGGTTTCAATGATTGAACCTAGTATGAGCTTAATTGAACCACCAAAGCGTTTGTTTCTATGTATTAAGGTTACTATTATGCCCATTAGTTTAGGCATTAATAAAATAACAATAGTTAAATACAAGAGTGAATCAATCAGATCGGTTTTAGCTATTTGCCATGTAGGGAATAATTGATAAACACGGTTAAAGTACACATCACTATTTAATGCGCGCGTTACTGCATCAATACTACTTAGCGCTAGCATTGAGAGCCAAATTAGTGATGAAATATAGGCTGTCGCACCGAGTAAAAAGTGCAGCTTACTCATTAATTTTAATTTTGATGATGATAGTAAACCTAAGTGCTGAATATTACCTTGCACCCAGCGTCTATCGCGTACAGCGTAGTCTAGAATGTTACTTGGTACTTCTTCATAGCTACCTTCAATATCTGATAGCAACAATACATCCCAACCAGCACTGTGAAGTAGTGAAGCTTCTACAAAGTCATGACTTAAAATTTCGCCGCCAAAAGGTGCATTACCTTTTAGTGTTGGCAAGCCACAGCACGTTATAAATGCTTCAACTCTAATGATTGCATTATGACCCCAGTAGTTGGCTTTATCAGTTTGCCAAAAAGCTGAGCCAGTAGCGAGCATTGGGCTATATAGCACTGACGCAAACTGTAAAAAGCGGCCAAAAAAGGTATCTTGACGAACAGGGATCGGAATAGTTTGGATCAGGCCTGCTTGTGGGTTGTTGAGTATACTTGTAGTAAGCTCTAACATACATTTTCCGGTCATTACGCTATCTGCATCAAGTACAATCATATGGTCGTACTGGCTGCCCCAGCGCTCACAAAAGTCGGTTAGGTTACCTACTTTACGGTGTTTGTTATCTTCGCGACGACGATAAAAAACGTTTTTAGCCGTATCACCTAAACGTTCACACAATGCATGCCATGCACTTAGCTCGTTTTTAGCTATTTCTGGGTCTTGCGTGTCGCTTAATAAGTAAAAATCAAAGTTTGCAAGTTGACCTGTTTCTTTTAACGATTGCAGACTAACTTCAAAGCCCGCGATAACACGGTGGGTGTCTTCGTTGTAAATAGGCATTACAACGGCGGTTTTTTGGGCGTTAATTGCCTCACTATTGAACTCAATTGGTTTAATACGCTTTAGCGTAAGTGGGTCAATTCGTAATAGCTGTAATACAAAGCCGATTGTTCCACTACAAAATGCCGTTACAATCCAGGCAAAAGTGATTGAGAATAATACTAAAAGAGCATACTCAAGTAATGTCATACCGTTTGAGCTTAAAATCTCAAACATAATAGATATGCCGTAGCCAGATGTGCCAAGCGCTGCAATAGCAAATAGCCAAACTCTTAATGTTTTGAATGGCATTGGAGTGCCCTTACCTTTATTACTTGATGTCATTTGGGTACCAAACATAACTCCATACCTCGCTAATTTCTTTGTCACGTAGTTTTAACGATAAACGCATATCAACGGGTTGATCGTCCTGTGGTGCAATTTTAAAGGCTACACGCCATCCGCGTGAATCAGGCAGTTTTTGTACATTCACGTCGGTTACTTCGCCTGTTGTAAGTTGAATGTCGGCATCTAGCTTTAACTGTTCAGAGAGTTGATTTATTTCTGACCCAGTAAAATCAACAGTAAATTGGCGGTGGCTTTTTGGTGGTGGATTGTCTTCACCTGGTAAAGCGGCGCTACCGATCCTTGTGCGCAGTACTCTCGCTTTTTCGTGCTGAGTTAAAATTGCATTAAAGGTCGTCATTTTGTAGCTTAGCTTTAATGAATCACCGGCTTTCATTGGCTTTTCTGGTACCCAGTAACTGACGATATTGTCGTTAGTTTCTGTGTCAGTAGGTATCTCTACAAGCTCTACACGGCCATTTCCCCATTCACCTTGTGGTTCAATCCATAGACTAGGGCGGTTGTGGTAATGTGCTTCTGTGTCCAGATAGTTATTAAAATCTCTGTCTCGTTGAGCTAACCCAAAACCTTTTGGATTATTGTATGAAAACGAAGTTACACTTAGCTGTGAAGGGTTGTTAAGAGGGCGCCATACCCATTTATCATCAGCAGATTGAGTTAATAGGCCATCCGAGTCATGAACTTCAGGGCGATAGTCATCAAAAAATTTGGTACTGTTTTCACCGTGGTAAAACATACTCGTTAATGGAGCTACGCCGAGCTTTTTAATGTCTTTACGTGCAAATATCTGCATATCAACATCAACTAGCATATTAGTTGTAGGGTCAACACTAAACTTGTATGCACCCGATATGGATGGGCTATCTAATAATGCAAAAATGGTAATTTGGGTTTGGTCGGCCTTTGGTTTAACTAACCAAAACTCTTTGAACATTGGAAATTCTTCACCTGAATTTTCTGCAGTATCAATGGCAAGGCCTCTAGCTGATAATCCATAAACTTGCTGAGGGCCAACAACTCTAAAATACGATGCTCCCTGAAATACCATTACTTCGTCTTTATACTCGTTAGTATTTAACGGGTAATGCACACGAAATCCAGCATGGCCTAGTTGAGTATCCGCAACACTTTTAGCTATTTCTTCTTGTAGTGGTGCAGCAGTGCCATCGTATTGGTAAAAGTCAGTACTGAAAGGTAAGCGACTGCGTTTAGAGTCGCTATCAACGGTATTTATTGTCACAGGTGTTTTATATAAAAAACCAGGATGGAATAATTGCAGCTCGTACAGGCCTTCATCTTTCCATACTGCTTTGTCTTTTTTAAATCGAATTGAACGGTAATCTTGATAATCAATATTGTTAAGTGCTTCAAGCTCAATGTTTTTAGGCGCCACGTATTCTTCGCTTGCTAACTTTTTAGCGCGGGCGCTAATTACGTCAAATAAGCTACTTTGTGGGATTGCTACATCAACGGTTGCAGCAATCGCTTGGTTGCTATTGCCCCAAGTCGAAAAAATAATAAGTAGACCCAGTAGTGGTGCTGACTTCTTTTGCCATTTAGGCAGATTTTGGGTTAGTTGTTTCATTCTCATTCCTTTATAAAAACACGACTTATTTTTACGTTTAGGGTAAATATTGATTTCTTTGTAAGTATCTTCTAGATTACTAAAGCAAGAAGTGAACCCTTTAAAAGTTTATATTTTTCAATAGGTAAACTTATCACATGTAACTCATTGAGGTTTTTTGTGTAAAATTCACTCAAATGTATGTAGTTGTTACTGATTAATGACTAGAAGATTTACGGATCGTATGAACATAGTACGTGGGGTTTAATGAAGCTTGTCTGAATTACATTTGTATAAAATAAAAAAGCCGCAAGAGCGGCTTTTAAATGTTTAGATTTAACTTAGTTATTTCTTTTTAAATCGACGCACTATTGATAGTGGTGCTAAAAGAAGTGATAACCATAATAATGAACCTGAATCGTCATCATCAGAGCTCGCTTCAGTGACGTTAATTGTAACCGTTACCGATTCAGATACGTTGTCTACGCTATCTTTCGCTTGCACTGATAGTGTAATTGTACCTTCAGCGTCAAAATCAAGTTCACCGGCTACAATAAGTTGACCTTGTTCATTGACTGAAATTGTCTCACTACCCGACACTATAAACTCAACCACTGGCGATACATCCGGATTTGGATCACTAAATACGAGCTGACCAATTACTGTTCCGACGGAGCTGCTTTCATCAATTGAGAATGCTTGAGCGGCTGTAATGACTGGTGTTTGTTCCTCAGGAGTTAAAATTACCTCAGATTTAATATCAATAATTACAGGGTCGTGATCTGATGCGCGGTATGCACTTTCAGAGTACAAACTAGATTGTTGACCTTCACTTTTAAACTCTACATTGTAATCAAGAGAAATAGGTTCATCTGCGTTGATGTGCCAATCTGTTGCTGCGACAATTTTGCTAAGTAGTGATTGGGTAGCTACTGCATGATCTAAACTACCTGCGCGACCAGAAAAACTGTAAGAATAACCAAGCGTATCACCATCAATTTCTGCAACTACATTTTTGTAGCCTTTATCAGCAAATGCACGTATAGGATCTTCCATTGCGTAAGCATTCATATCGCCGACTAAAATAGTATCTTCGTCGTCAACACCGGTTGGTTTGCTATCAAGCCAATTTGCGAATGCATTAGCACCTTCTGTGCGTATTTCATTCCAACAGCCTTGTCCATCACCTGAATCTGCATTGTTTCCAGAAGCACTACCACAGCTTTTAGATTTAAGGTGTGACACAGCAACAGTAAATACTTCATCAGTTTCTAATGATTTAAAGCTTTGTGCAATTGGAGCACGGTTACTAAAATCAAATGGAGCCTCAGTCGTAATAGCAGCAGTACCTACTTCTTCTACTTTGTTAGCACGATAGATAAGTGCGGTAGTAATTGCATCGGTACCAATTTGATCTACGTTAAAATCAACAAATGCATAGTTGTTAGCACTATCAGCGTCATTTAATGAATCTACTAAGCTTGCAATTGCACTAAATTCGCCAAAACCATCATTTTCAATTTCCATTAAACCAACAACATCGGCCTGGATAGCGCTAATGGCACTTACAATTTTAGCTTCTTGGCGAGTAAATTCAGCTTCTGAATCTGCACCTCGGGCTGTAGGGAACCCTCCGCCTTGGCCATCACCATTAAAGTAATTAAGTACGTTAAAGCTAGCTACACGTAAATCTGCTTCAGCATTAAGTTCAGGCGCATTTTCACGTGGATTTGTTGCAATAAACGAAGGTGCTACAGTTGGGTGGATTCTGTAAAGGCTGAAGCTATAAGCAAGTGCCCCCGTAACCGTATTAACTGTATCGCCAGTACGTAATGTATTTTCTGCTGATAAGCCTGGAGTTGGGTAGGCTGTAGGGTCTAAGTTTTGTACTGTAGAGCCATCATCTAGTAAAATCTTTTTAAGTAGATTTTCAGTTTCAACTGCATTAGCTGCATCTCCAGGTAATGCAACTTGGGTACCTTGATACAAGCGTTCTGTTGCTAATTCAACTTCACCATATCGACCAAGGCCAAAGTTATTAGTTACTACTAATGGTTGTTCTAATGTAACTAACATACCTTCAAAAGCTTCTAAATCAGTTGTATCAGCTAAAGGTAAAGTGATTTTTGTAGCTGCTGCAGCTAAGCCAGTGCCACATATGGCAACTTGGCTAACACTGCCGATTTGTGTTGCATCAAAATATTCTTCTACAGTACCTTGTACACGTACATGGTCGCCTACGTTTACGTCAATATCTGCAAAATAAACAAATACACCTTCAGAGGTGAGAGGATTTGCATCTATGTCAGCAGCAAGTGAGCTAACAAAAAAGCCTTTTAATTGATCATCATCTTGGAAGTCTGCGGTTACAATACCCTCAAACTCTACTAAAGTATCAACAAGCGGGCTTGCAGAGCTATCGCCTTGTATAGCGTTAATTAGTACTCTTTCTGCGCCACAAACAAGTGGTTCAAGTGGTTCTGGTTCTGGAATTGGTTCAGGTGTTGTCCCACCATTACCTGCATGTGAACCTAAGCCATCAAAGTCATCTTGGTCAAACTGTACCCATTCTTCACTTGGGTTAAACTCTGCGTCAGGTGTTGTTCTACCTGCGGTAATACTATCTTTTCTACGAAGTGTTTTATTTTGTGTTTGTACTGCGCCCTCAGACCAAAACGAACCGGGATCTACACCGCGCTGGCCAAAGCTATCGACTACAGTGCTACCTTGCATTAGGACTAATGCATCATCACCATTAAAGTTAGCAACACCATGTTCTAAATCGGCTTTTTCTTTTAGTGCATCATTTGAACTTGAATTAACAACAACAAAGGTACTGTTAGCTGCCAAAGTACCAGACAAATCAAGAGTTGATTGAATTGTAGTTTTGCCATTTACATACAAACTTAGTGAGTACTGATCAAGAGTTAGTGGAGATGACGAGTTATTATAAAGCTCAATTGCTTTATTATTACTGCTTCCCTCTATGTATTCTGAAATGATTAGATCTGCAGAGGCTGGCGCACTGAGACTTGCTATAACAAGTGCGAGTGGTGTTATTTTTGTTTTAAACATTTTTTTATTATTCCCGTGTATTAATCCCAAAATGGGACACCAGTTTAGAGAATAAATATGACGAAAATAATACAAAAATGTAAACAAATGTAAATAAAAGGCGGTTTAACCGCCTTTTTATAAAAACCTTACTTTTTAGCTAGGTATTGTGCGGCTTGCTTAGCAAAATAGGTCAATATTCCATCAGCGCCTGCACGCTTAAATGCAAGTAAAGACTCCATTATAGTAGCTTCCTCACTTAACCAACCGTTATCAATAGCTGCTTTGTGCATTGCATACTCGCCACTTACCTGATATGCGAAAGTAGGTACACCAAACTCGTCTTTAACACGACGTACAATATCTAAATAAGGCATGCCAGGCTTAACCATGACCATATCAGCGCCTTCTTGTAAGTCTAATGCGACTTCACGTATTGCTTCATCAGAGTTTGCTGGGTCCATTTGGTAGGTTTTTTTATCGGCACCTTTTAAGTTCCCAGCAGAACCTATTGCGTCTCTAAATGGGCCATAGTAGCTAGATGCATATTTAGCTGAGTAGGCCATAATACGGGTATGCACAAACCCATCAGCTTCAAGTGCTTCACGAATTGCAGCAATACGGCCATCCATCATGTCCGAAGGGGCAATTACATCAGCGCCCGCTTCTGCATGCGAGAGTGCTTGTTTAACTAAAATTTCGGTGGTTACGTCGTTTATTACATAGCCTGTGTCATCAATAATGCCGTCTTGACCGTGCGTCGTGAATGGATCAAGTGCACCATCAGTAATTACACCCAACTCAGGAAAGGCTTCTTTTAAAGCGCGAACAGTGCGTTGCACTAAGCCATCGTCATTATATGCTTCTTCGGCAAATAGTGACTTTTTGTCCGCAGGGGTTACTGGAAAAATAGCAACGGCAGGTACGCCAAGATCAACAAGTTCTTTTGCCTCAAGTAATAGTAAATCTATCGATAGACGTTCAATACCAGGCATTGATTCAATTGCTTCGCGACGATTTTTACCTTCTAGTACAAATACAGGGTAAATTAAATCGTTTACGCTAAGTTGGTTTTCGGCCATTAAGCGGCGAGAAAAGTCGCTGCGGCGCATTCTGCGCATGCGAGTATATGGGAAAAGGTCTAATCCTGATTGGGCCATATTAATATGCTCCTACTGTGGTAATGGAAAAGTGATTACTTGATTACGGCCATGTTGCTTTGCGTAATAAAGTGCTTTGTCGGCGCACTCAGTAAAAATTTGAGGGTTGCTAACATCATCAGCAATGCTGGTGTATACACCAGCGCTAATTGTAAATTGAATATCATTATTGGCAACCGTTACTGTACTGGCTGAGATAGCTGCTCGTATTTTTTCAGCTATGTCTTGTGCACCTTCGCTGGGGGTATTAGGTAATAGCACCACAAACTCTTCACCGCCATAACGAGCAACTTCATCGAGTGGTCGCTTTAAATGATCTTTTATAAGGTCAGATACAGCTTTAATAACTTGATCGCCAATTATGTGTCCGTATGTATCGTTAATGCTTTTGAATCGGTCTATATCAAGCATAACAATACTAAGCGGCGTTTGTTCTCGACGAGACCGACGAATCTCCATTATTAGCTTTTTATCAAAAAAGCGTCTGTTTTTTATTCCGGTTAAAGCGTCTTCGGTATTGAGTAACTCAAGTGAGCGGTTTTTTTCTTCAAGTTCTCTGAGTGTAACTTGCAATTCAAAGGTGCGTTCGTCGACTTGTGATTCGAGTTCTTGGCGTGTTTTTTCTTGTAACTTTAAGCGCTCTTTAAGTAGCGTATCTTGAGCTGCATTTTCAGCAATCAAGGTTTGCTGAGCAATTACTTCTTCATCACGTTGCAAAATAAATAACTTCATTACACTGTAGCATAGACAAAATGTGCAGCTAAAAAAGCATGTAAATACAAATGCTAATGTACTTCTGTCAAAGGCGTATAGCCCTATTACTGCAACAATAAAATAAAGCATCACCACCAAGAAAAAAACTAATACGAGCAGTAGCGCTTTATTAGGTTTAGAAGGTGATAAACGTATGCACATAAGTGTAGTTGCAATATAAAAGCCTAAAACGATTGGGATAGTAGTTAAGCAAAATAGTGTCACTATATGGTTTGGAAATAGCCAAATAAACAATAACGAGACACCTAATGCGTTAACTATCACTTTTTGAACCGTTAGTAAAAAAGAGGGCTTTGGATGGCAAATTTGCTTTTGTAAAGGCAAAAACATTAAAGCAATAAGCATAAGTAATATAGGGATCATAACTTGCTGTAACGCTGGCAAATTAGGGTGAATATATTTTAGGCCAAAGCCACAAATGTAGGCTAATAAACTACCTAATGTGAGGGTAATTAAACCAGCATAAACAAAATAACGTTTACGTGAAAAACTATATAAAACTAAGCAACTCACGCCTAAAGAAAATATAAAACCAATCAATAAGCCATAGAGTAAATTAAGTTTACCTTTATGTGCCAAATAAGCTTCTGGTTGCCACAGCGTTAAAGGGACTCGCAAGCCGGAGCTATTCGTCACTCTCATAATAATAATGGTTTCGCTATTTGCAGGGCTAATTAGTTTAACTAATAAAGATTCACTCTTAATCGCACGTTTATCAAGGGGGTATGCATCGCCAATTTGGGTGTGAGAAATTAATTGCGAGTTATGTAACTGATATACTTGAACGTCGTTTAGCAGAGGGTTGTTTAGTGACAACAGTTGTTCGGTATTATAACTAAGCGTGTTTTTTATTTTAAATTTCATCCATACAGAACGCTGCTCAAGACCTAGGTTAAGAGGTTTACCTGTGTTTTTTTGCCACTGTATATGGCTACTTTGATGTGCATCTAATAGCGAAGTTGGTTCAAAAGAGTAATGCAGGTTATTAATGTTTTGGGAGTTAAAATCATGTTTTATTATTACAGGGCTTGCGAAAGAGCAAAAAGTGCAAAGAAGCATCAATAGACTTAGTAATGCTTTTGCGCACGCCATTAGCAGCTCTTTAAACCAAAAACATTGTAAAAGTTTTCTGTAGTTTTGCGGGCCACAACTTCTTCATCTATTTGATAAAGTTGCGCAACTGTTTGGCAAATATAAGGAAGCAGAGCGGGTTCATTTTTACGCGATTTAGGCTTTGGCTTAACTGTTCGTGGAATTAAAAATGGTGCATCAGTTTCTATTAATAATCGATCTAGAGGAATACTAGGCACTAGTTGTTGTAAATCTTTACCACGCCTTTCATCACATACCCAACCCGTTATACCAATATACAGACCTAAATCTAAATATTGTTTTAGAGCTGCTGAGTTACCTGTAAAGCAGTGGAGTACACCGCGAATATTAAACTCTTTTAAAATACTTAGCATGTCGTCACTTGCATCACGTTCATGTAAGTAAACAGGTAAATCTAATTTTTCGGCAAGTGCTAGGTGGCGTCTAAAAACACTACGCTGTACATCGCGAGGTGAAAAGTCACGGTTATAATCAAGGCCGCATTCACCAATCGCTATGACTTGCTTATTGTTAGCAAGTGCAGTTAATTGTGCTTCTAATTCATTCGTCGCCGATTTAGCATCATGTGGGTGGACACCCGCCGTAGAATATTGAAGATGTTTTATCGCAAGTTCAAGTGATTGCTGACTACTCGCAATATCACAACCTATCATAAGCATATTTGTAACACCGGCTTCGCTTGCACGGGTAATTACATCATGATGCTGGTCATCAAATTGATGATTAGTTAAGTTAACTCCAGCATCAATTAACGTATATGACATTACTTAGTACGTTTAACGCGAATAGAGCGGTTTTTACCGTCTTGTTTCAGTAAAAAGGAGTTAAATGCACCACGGCTGATTACAATTGTATCGTTTTCTTTTAAACGCATGCGGTCAGAGCCAATTTGACGCCATTGTTGGCCGTTATCTAGCGAAATAATTAACTCGCCATAAGCTGCTTCTTTCACTGAAGTAACCATAGCTTTAATTTCAGTCTCTTTTTCTACCTGTGATTCTTTGTGCTCTAAGCCAAAATCGTCGGTTTTTGCCTTTGCTTGCATTGGTGCAGCAGCTACGACTAGAGGTACATTGTTAGCCGTTGGTGGAGTGAGCGTTTTTGTTATTGTTGGCTTTGTTAGTGATTTACCAGTAATTGTATTGTCATAGCAAAGTAATCGGTTAAAGTCATTTTCAATAAAGCTACATGCTTGCAGGGCCTGAGTATTCAATTCAGTTTGCGTAGCAAAAGTAGGCGTACTTAATAAAACCAATAGTGAGAGTAGTTGTTTTTTCATTTTATTCCTCAGATTCTTTTTGTGGTTTGGCGGTATAAAATTTTGCTAAAATTAAACCTAGTTCAAACAAAAGAAGCATCGGAAATGCTAATAATGTTTGTGATAAAACATCAGGCGGTGTTAGGAACATAGCCACTACAAAAACACCCACGACGATATAAGGGCGCTTTTCTTTTAAACTTTTTGTTGTTGTTGCGCCACTCCAGCATAGCAGCATAATAGCTACTGGAATTTCGAAAGCGATACCGAATGCAAAAAATAGTTTTAATACAAACCCTAAATAGCTACTTATATCGGGCGCAAGAGTCATCATCTCTGGGCCGGTACTTGTAAAAAAGCCTAAAATAATTGGCAGAACTACAAAATAACAAAAAGCTATGCCGCCATAAAATAATATTATACTTGAGGCGAGAATGGGCATGAGCATTTTCTTTTCGTGCTGATATAACCCCGGTGCTATAAAGCCCCAAATTTGATGCAATATCCACGGAATCGACGCAAATAAAGCGACAAATAAAGTAAGTTTGAAAGGTGCAAAAAAGGGTGCAGTTACATCGGTTGCAATCATAGTCGCAGTACTTGGCAAATGCGAAACTAACGGCTGTGCAACAAAGGCGTAAATATCATTCGCAAAATATACTATGGCAATGAAAATAACTAAAATGCTCAATAGTGCTTTTATTAGCCGATCACGTAACTCAATTAAATGCGCTACAAACCCCGATTTTACTTCCTCAGCCATTATTTTTTATACCATGTAGTAAGTTGACCACAAAGTGAGAAATAAATTTCACTTTTTTTCATCAAGTTGTTGGTTATTTGATGTATCAGATTGTTGTTTCTTGTAGCTGTGAGTAACTGACTCAGCCGCTTTTTGTAGCTCTGTTAATGAACTTTGTAGCTCAGGGCTTAAGTCTTTTAGTTCTTGTTGTTCTGCTTTTTTAAGGTTTTCGTGCAGCTCATGAATACGAAGCTCTTCACTTACTTCGGCTTTTACTGAGTTGGCAAGTGATTTAGCGGTTTTAACCCATTTACTCACTGTTCTAATCGCAACAGGTAAGCGCTCAGGACCGAGCACCACTAAGCCAACAATAAAAATAACAACAAGCTCCCACATCCCCATACTAATTAAACCTTATTGCTATCTTTGTTTTTTTCAGTATTGGTTGAGTCGTCAACGGTGCTTTTTTCTGATTGTTGAATTTGCTCTGATTTTTCTTGCTCACTCGCTGTGTCGTCCGACATTGCTTTTTTGAAGCCTTTAACAGCGCCTCCAATATCACCACCCATACCGCGTAGTTTTTTTGTGCCAAAAAGTAAAACTATGATCGCTAAAACAATTAATAATTGCCAAATACTAATACCACCAAAACCCATGGTTTTCTCCAATATATAAAACGGTTAAATGTTTATTTTAAATACTAATCATACGCTCACTAGCGCAAATAGCACCCAGTTTATGCGCTGCGCCATGCCGCTATAAAGCTAATAGCCGATAAGCTTATTGCAATACTTGCAGCTATTAAATCGTGTTGTAAATAACAAAGTGTTGCCATAATCATTGTAGCACTACCAAATAAACTCAATATTAAAGGTTTATGAGATACCTTTTGTTCTTGAGGTTGAATGTGTGGTGTACGCTTTAAATTTTGATAAATTAGATCAGGTAACTCAGGCATTTTTTCAGCCCAAAATGGCAAGTTAGCATACATTTGCTTCAATACTGATAGCGGTCCAACTTGCTGCTTCACCCAATCTTCTAAAAAGGGTTTGGCTGTTTTCCATAAGTCGAGTTGCGGGTAAAGCTGACGCCCTAATCCTTCAACGTATAATAAGGTTTTTTGTAGCAATACTAATTGCGGTTGTACTTGCATGTTAAAACGACGTGCAGTATTAAATAGATTTACGAGCACGTGACCAAATGAAATTTCGGCCAAAGGTTTATTAAATATAGGCTCGCAAACTGTGCGAATCGCAAATTCAAATTCTTCAATGCTAGTATCTGGTGGTACCCAACCAGAATCTACGTGTAGCTGTGCAACTTGGCGATAATCACGATTAAAAAAGGCGATAAAGTTTTCAGCTAAATAGCGTTTATCTTCTTTGCTTAACGTACCAACTATACCGCAATCAATACCGATATACATTGGATTTTCAGGATGCTCGCGAGAGACGAATATATTACCAGGGTGCATGTCGGCATGAAAAAAGCTGTCTCTAAACACCTGCGTAAAAAACACTTCTACGCCGCGCTCAGCAAGTAATTTCATATTAGTGTCTTGCGCCAGTAATGCATCCGTATCAGACACAGGTATACCGTAAATACGCTCCATTACCAGCACATTGCTACGGCTGTAATCACTGTAAACTGCAGGGATATATAGTGAATCAGAGCCTTCAAAATTGCGTTTTAGTTGAATGCCATTGGCACCTTCGCGCATTAAGTCGAGCTCGTCTAGGAGTGTTTTTTTGTATTCTTTAACCACTTCAACGGGGCGTAGACGTTTTGATTCGTTATGGACTTTTGCAAGTACCTTAGCGAGCTTTTCCATTAACGCTAAGTCGGCATTAATTTGCTCGTAAATATTGGGTCTAATAACCTTAATTACGACATCCTGCTCAATGCTTTGCTCATCAATAAGCTTTGCTGTATGTACTTGCGCTATAGATGCAGAGGCCAGTGGAGTTTGTGAAAACTCACTAAACAATTCACTTATATCGTTAATTTCGAGCGCTTTCTCTATGATTTTTTGTGCAAGTGCGCCTTCAAATGGCTGAACTTGATCTTGTAAAAACGCAAGCTCTAAAGCGATATCATGAGGGAGTAAGTCACGACGAGTTGAGAGCATTTGGCCAAACTTAATCCAAACAGGACCAAGCTCTTGTAGTGCCAAACGTAAGCGTAGCCCTGCAGGTTTTTCTTTGTGCTGATTACGCAGCCAAAACAAACTGCCACGAGCTACTTTACCAAACCAAGGGATCTTATGTTTTGGAATTAGCTCGTCTAACCCATAGCTAAGTAATGTTTTGGTGATGTTATACAAACGTGCAGTCGACACAAAAAATCCTTAGCGGGTGTTTGAAGGTGAAAAAGAGTTTAACAAGGTATTTATACGCTGCTCAACAGCAGCGACTTGGCCTTTGAGTTCTCTATTTTTTTGTTTAAATTGCTCAAGTTCTAATGGGTGAATAGTAATAGCGAGCTCATCTTGGCATAAACTTGTAAGCATTGTACTTATTTTAGTGTTGGTTTTGCTGCTCTTTTGTTTTAGTTTTTTTAAGTGCAGATATAACTGCTGAGCGGGGGTATCACCAATGTATCTAGAGAGCTGTTCAGGCCAATCAATATCAATGCCTGAAAACGCATTGCTATAAGTTTGCGCAATATTTAAATCGCCTTGTAAGTCGAGCTTATCTTGGCGAATTAACTGGGTAAGCATAGCTGGGTTTTTAAGCGCTAAAAGCGTGTCTATGTCTGCGCTGATCATACAATCTGCGTTTTCATTATTTTGAGCACTGTATAAGTGTAATTGCTCAGCGCTATAAACAAGTTGGATGCTTTGTTGCCAATCTCTTACTTCAACCACTAAGCGCTGATGTTTAACGGCGCTTAGCTTTTGAGATAATTGTGGGTCAAGGCTAAGTGCTTGATTTAGTACACGCTCAATAAGCGAAAGTACAAAATTAGGTAACATAAAAAATTCAGATGGCATTGCATCATTATTTTTTGTTATTTTCTCAAGCGCCATAACTGCTAGCCTTAATATTTAAAACCACGGTGCAGCGCAACAATTCCGCCTGTGAGGTTTTGGTATGTTGTTTGCTCAAAGCCTGCATCTTCCATCATCGCTTTTAGCGTGTCTTGATCTGGATGCATACGAATAGATTCAGCTAAATACTTATACGATTCACTGTCGTTAGCAACTAGCTTACCCATTGTAGGCAATAAATTAAATGAGTAAAAATCGTAAGCTTTACTAAGTACGTCATGCTCTGGTTTTGAAAACTCTAAAACAAGTAAACGACCACCTGGCTTTAAAATGCGGTACATAGAGCGTAATGCTTTGTCTTTATCGGTAACGTTACGTAAGCCAAAGGCAATAGTGATCACATCAAAGCTATTATCTGGGAACGGTAGCATTTCTGCATTCATTTGTACGTAGTCGATATTGCCCACTAATCCAAGATTATGCAGTTTTTCACGACCAACTTTAAGCATAGATGAGTTTATATCACCCAAAACAACTTGACCCGTTTCGCCCACTAATTGGCTAAACTTTGCCGTTAAGTCGCCAGTGCCGCCGGCTAAATCGAGTACATGATGGCCTTTACGAACACCTGAGCTTGCAATAGTTTGACGTTTCCATAAACGATGCACACCAAAAGACATTAAATCATTCATTACATCGTATTTTGCAGCTACTGAGTGAAATACATCAGCAACCATAGAAGCTTTATCGTTCTCGGCTACTGTTTTATAACCAAAATGCGTGGTCTTTTGTTCGGTTTCGTTCATGATTAATCTCTATCGTGACAATAGAGGTTAGTGTACTTTATTGTACACAGTAGGTGCAATTTGAATATGATTTATCAGGTAATTTATTGCCCTGCAGTGTAACTACTTTGACCTAATGACCGTGCTTTAAAAGCCGCATGAGATGCTTTTTTTGCTAACTGATTAAAATCATCTTCTTGTTGATGCTGAGCAATTCCTAGTGATAAGCCAATACTTGGTAGCTTGATACCTGTTTTTGAACTAACAAAGCGTAGCTTTTCGACCCCATTTCTTACTTTCTCGGCTATCACATTGGCCGTATCTGGGTCGATGTCGGCGAGCAAAACAGTAAATTGATCTTTAGCTGTGCGACCAGGTAAGCCACTTTGAAAAACATATTTTTGCACTTGCTTAGCAACTTTACTCAAAATGACTTCACCAATAATATCACCATAATTTTTAGTAAAGTGATCAAGGTTGTCTATTTGAATCGCTATTGCGCAAATAGATTTTTGTTGATTAGTCCACACTTGGGTTTGTTGCGTTAAATAATGGCGCTTATAAAGCCCTGTTTGGCTATCAATAATATGCTGTTTACGAAGTTGAGTTAGCTGCTTTTGTGTTTTTTCGTGTAGTTGTTTGGCTTTGCTTAGTTCTTGCTTAAATTGCTTATGTTGGTTGAGTAATTCGGCGGTTTGATTATGAAGAACTTCAAGCGCTTGACGGCTTTGTTCTATGTTGTTCTCATCTAGCGAATGTACGCATTCGCTCACTTGACCCGCAAAGCGAATTATTTGCTTTTCAGTAGCTTGAGAATTTTGAGAAAGTGAGTTTATAACACCATCAACATTTTGAATCATGTTGACTTGCGCTTTGTGGCCAGTATTTAAAAACTCAGAATGTAGTTGTTCAATTAAAACGCTATCTATATTGTCTTCAACAGCGATAGCACGGTCTAAAGCTTTATTTAGCTTGAGATTAGTTTGACTGGTATAAGCATAAATAACTTGATAATTCAGCGGCGTAGGTGGGAGCGTATAGCGCTCTAAAAAAACACACACTTTGGTCATTTTTTCTTGTGCAATAGCCATGGAATCATGGAACATCATTTTAAATACCAACTAAGTACGCATAAGTGCAAATTTTAAAATATCTCATTCCATGAGGCGGTTATGCATCCCAGCTTTTTATTATTTTTATCTACAGTAATCTTTATAATCGCTATTTAAAAGGAAAAATGAGAGTTAGGGAACTTAAATTTTACTTTAGCGGCTCAATAGCTGTTTTTGTCATCAATTAAGCTTGTTTTTACTTCATTTAATGTATGTAACGTATTAATACACTTAGTATAAGTAGGGATTATTACTATGAGGTTGGTCTCATTTACTTGCTATTTATTTACCCTACGATAGCTTTATGAAATTAATAACACTGCTAAGTTACATTATAATGAATCATTTTTTAATTAAGCCACTTCGCCAATCTTTATTTGGTATCACGGTTTTGTGCTCATTAAGTGCATGCCAGATGACCATGCAAAATTCAGATCAACAATTTACTCAAGTAGCGCAAAGTATTGTTGATTATAGAGAAAGCATTAACCCTTACGATAGTGTAGGTGGTGTTGAAGGTTATTTATTACCAAATTTATCCCCTGAATTTTTAGCGCAAGAATATAAAAATAAAACGCAATTACTTGCTGAATTAGACACTATTAATATTGAAAAGCTAAGCGACGAAAATCAAATTAACTTCGATATTATTCGAGCTCAAGTACAAAACAGTGTCGATGAATATGTATTTAATGCGCACTATATGCCGCTCACCTCTGAATATGGGTTTCATTCTGGTTTGTCGTACATAATAAATAGTTCTCAATATAAAAACCCGGAAGACTACCAAGTGTATCTTGCACGATTGGCGCAAGTTCCACGCTTTTTTGAGCAAAACATGTATTGGATGAAAAAAGGGCTTGAGACAGGGCTTACTCAACCTAAAGCTGTATTGGAAGGTTATGAAGATTCAATTAATGCCTACATTGTTGACGATGTAACTACGTCTGAATTTTATAAACCATTTTTAACTAACACAGCTGGTTTAAGTGAAAGTGAATTTAAAGCACTACAACAAAAAGCTAAAAATATTATAAAAGAAGAGGTTATAAAATCTTATAAAGATTATTTAGCGTTTTTTACGCAGCAATATCGACCTGGTGCACGTACAAGTATTGGTATATCAGATACACCTAATGGCGAAGCGTTTTATAAAAATAGAGCTAAGTATTACACCACTACCGATATGACACCTAAAGAGATTCACGAACTTGGCTTAAAAGAAGTTGCGCGAATTCGTAGTGAAATGGAAAGCGTAATAGCAGAGGTAGGTTTTAAAGGCACGTTTGCCGAATTTATCCACTTTTTACGCACTGATCCACAATTTTACGCCACAACACCAGAGCAACTTTTAAAAGAAGCATCTTATATTGCTAAAAAAATGGATGCACAACTGCCTAAGTTATTTCATACCTTACCACGCAAACCTTATGGTGTAGCACCTGTACCGGCCAGTATTGCACCTAAATACACAACCGGTCGATATTCAGGCTCTAATCGAGATGATGAAGCAGGGTATTATTGGGTAAATACTTACGCTTTAGATAAGCGCCCTTTGTATGTTTTAGAAGCATTAACGCTGCACGAAGCAGTGCCAGGTCATCATTTACAGATATCACTTAATGCAGAGCTTGAAAATCTGCCGAGCTATCGTCGTGATGCTTACCTCTCGGCATTTGGCGAAGGTTGGGGGCTTTACTCTGAATATTTAGGTTTAGAAGCCGGCTTTTATCAAGACCCATATAGCCGTTTTGGTCGTTTAACGTATGAAATGTGGCGAGCAGCGCGTTTAGTTGTTGATACAGGTATGCATATGTATGGCTGGAGTCGCGAGCGTGCCATGAACTTTATGAGCGAAAATACAGCGCTTTCGTTGCATAACGTTAAAACCGAAACCGATCGTTATATTACATGGCCTGCACAGGCGCTTTCGTACAAAATAGGTGAGCTTACTATTAAGCGTTTACGCATTGAAGCAGAGCAAGCGCTAGGAAAAAGCTTTGATATTCGTGAATTTCATCATCAAATACTACGCCATGGTTCAGTGCCTTTATCGGTACTTGAAACGCAAGTGCGTTTATATATAAAAGCAGAGTTAGCTAAACAACAGAATTAGATATAAGGCAGTTAAAGCCTTGAACAAATAAAAGTGTTATGTCATTTTGGTGATATAGCACTTTTTTATTTTAAAAACAGTCATCAAGGGGCCTTGGGTGAGTAATTTTATAATGTTTAGTATTGATGTATTTGCAAGTATGTTTATTGTTGTTTTAGGGTTATTGGTTTTAATCGTTGTCGTTTTTTATATTCGAGATGTAACACAAACCAAGCATGCAATTAGACGTAATTACCCTGTTATTGGTCGCTTTCGATATTTTTTTGAACGCCAAGGTGAGTTTTTTAGACAGTACTTTTTTGCTCAAGATAGAGAAGAAATGCCGTTTAACCGCGCAGAGCGTAGTTGGGTTTATCGTGCAGCAAAAGATGTTGACCGTACGGCTGCATTTGGCTCCACGCAAAGCTTAGAAGTAACAGGTACGGTTATGTTTATGAACTGTGCATTTCCTACTTTAGACGAAGAAGCGCTCGACCCGAGTAATGTTACTTTGGGTCCATACTGTAAAACACCTTACACGACCAACTCGTTATTCAATGTATCTGGTATGAGTTTTGGTGCGCTTTCAAAGCCAGCTGTACGAGCCTTATCAAAAGGGGCAAAACTAGCGGGTTGTTGGATGAACACCGGTGAAGGGGGATTAAGTCCTTATCATTTAGAAGGTGGTGCCGATTTAGTGTTTCAGATTGGTACAGCTAAATATGGTGCACGAGACGAGCATGGAAATTTAAGTACTGAAAAGCTAAAAGAAATAGCGGCTCACGAACAAGTAAAAATGTTTGAACTTAAAATGAGCCAAGGTGCAAAACCAGGTAAAGGCGGTATGTTACCAGGGCGCAAAGTTAACGCCGAAATAGCTAAAATTAGGGGCATACCAGAAGGGCAAGATTCTATTAGCCCCAATGGTCATCCTGAAATTAAAAACCCAGCCGATATTCTCGATATGATTGCCACTGTGCGTAACGCGACAGGTAAACCTACAGGGTTTAAAGCCGTTATTGGTGCTTACGGATGGTTAGAAACGTTGTTCGCTGAAATAAACCATCGTGGTATAGAGTCTGCACCTGACTTTATTACTATAGATAGTGCTGATGGTGGTACGGGCGCAGCACCACAACCGCTTATGGATTCGGTGGGTTTACCACTGCGCGAAAGTTTACCGCTTGTAGTTAATATGCTTGAAAAACATGGACTGCGAGATCGTATTAAAATAATCGCGTCTGGTAAATTAATTGTTCCTTCAAAGGTTGCTTGGGCGTTAGCGCTCGGTGCTGATTTTGTTGTATCGGCTCGAGGGCATATGTTTGCACTGGGCTGTATTCAGGCAATGCAATGTAATAAAGATACCTGTCCGACCGGGATCACTACGCATAACGAGCGTTTGCAACGCGGCTTAAATGTAGCTGATAAAGCGCAACGAGTAGCTAACTATAATAAATACATTCATTACGGAGCTGGGCTAATAGCCCATTCTTGTGGTGTGACTAGTGCACGCGAATTAAAACGTGAACATGTACGTATAGTGCAAGAAAGTGGTTTATCAGAACCGCTCGATAAAATTTACGAAAACTATAAGTAAGTTTTTAACTAACTAAAAAAGGCGCTAAT